>JABDKZ010000278.1 GCA_013001935.1 Maribacter sp. | reverse complement strand
CAACAGAAAGTTTGAATGTTGCCACGGCAGCGGCAATTTTCTTAAATGAGATAAGACGTAAATAGTCTATAGAATTATTCAAACGTAAAATTAATGAAGAGTCCACGGGTGCGCATGGCCGCTATATTTCCGGTCCAAGGGCTATTTGGATCATTATCTGGCACTAGTTCATCGCTTAACGCGAATACACCGCGGATAGACGGTGTAAACTTAAAATACTGTAGGTAAAAGTCAATACCAAAGCCCAGTTCGTAATTGTAGACCAATTTTTTCATTCTAAAGGTACCTGCTGAGTTGTCATCCAAGCTAGATTCATTACTCCCAAGATTCATTGAGATCGATGCGCCACCAATTAAAAATGGTTTCCAATTGCCTAATCGGCGCGTACTGACTTTCAACAGTAATGGAAAATTAATATATGTTGACTTCACTTCTCGAATGGCATCTTGTTCTTCTTCAAACCCAGGGAAACCAAGCGTTCTTGAGTTGTATAAAAGACCGGGTTCAAATCGTAGGTCCAAAAACTCATTTATACGTAATTCTCCAATGAGACCAACGTTAAAGCCAATAGCTTTATTTACCAGTATATCCCTAGCATCATTTTTATATTCGAACTTAAAATCATATTGATTAAAACCAAGAAAATAGCCCCAATTCAGAAGCGGTTCATCTTCTGCTTCTAAATTCAGGATCGGTTTCTCGTTAAATTGCGCCATAATTGGCTGACTCAGAAATACCAGACCAATCAAGACCAAAAGATAATGCTTCATATAATTATTTTGTAGCGACATAAATAGTGGCAACTCCAAGGGTTTGCGGTTTGTTCACTACATCTATAAACCCAATTTTCCGTAAAATATTGTTGAACTTTTCACCGTGTGGAAAAACTGAAGCCGATTCGCTTAAATAGGCATATGCAGAATCGTCTCTTGAAAACAACTTACCTATTCTGGGGAGGATGTTTTTAGTATAAAAATAATATCCCTGTTTGTATGGGGTTTTTGTTGGTACCGAAGTTTCTAAAACCACAAAAGTACCAGTAGGTTTTAAAACCCTGTGAATCTCTGCCAACCCTTTATTTAAGGTTTCAAAATTACGTACGCCAAAGGCCACCGTGACCGCATCAAAGGTGTTGTCTTCAAAAGGTAGATTTTCACTGTCACCTTCAATCATCTCTATGGTCTGCTCCAAATGCTTATCAAGTACCTTCTTTTTTCCTACTTCCAACATGCCCGGTGAAATGTCTAATCCTACAATTCTCCTGGCTCCGGTTTTCACAAGATTTATCGCTAAATCACCAGTTCCTGTTGCAATGTCCAATAGAATTTTAGGTTTTTTAGCTTTTACAATGGCCACTACCCGTTTTCTCCATTTAATATCAATACCGAATGAAATGACACGGTTTAGGCCATCATAATCCTTTGATATGGTATCGAACATTTGTGTAACCTGTTCTTTTTTTCCTAAACCCGAGTCCTGATAAGGCGTTACTTTTTTGCTCATTCAATGATTTTCGGCAAAGATACAATTTAGCGATGACCAATTTCTTTTTCTTAGACGATATAAAAGAATATTGGCGCTTGGTTTTTAGCTTGCTAAATTACAGATGAACCCAAATAAAATATGTAATTTTGTGCTGAATTAGGTGCCAATAATCCATCAAATGATTTGTAAAATAGGGCTATCACCTCAAAAGACACTTCTTTCTCAAAGTCAATTAAACCATAGTTATCTTAACTGTGAAATTAACATTTGTAATCAATGAAAATTATTATTGCCGGAGCAGGTGAAGTCGGTTTTCACCTGGCAAAATTACTCTCTTATGAATCTCAGAATATTACTTTGATAGACACTGACAAAGAGAGTTTAGTTTATGCGGATAATCATTTGGATATCAAAGTTATACGAGGTGATGCAACATCAATATCACTTTTAAAGGATGCAAAAGTACATGAGTCTGATCTCGTTATAGGCGTTACTTCATCTGAGACAACAAATATTACTTTTTGCATGCTTGCAAAACAACTTGGGTGTAAACGCACAATTGCAAGAATCTCAAATACCGAGTTCATTGATAATCAAGATACGCTTCGCTTTGCAGAACTTGGGATCGATGAATTAATTTCACCTGAAGAGTTGGCTGCCGAGGAAATTAGATTGCTATTGAACAAGTCGGCTTTTAATGATACGTATGAATTTGAAGGTGGTGAATTGATACTCGTTGGCGTTTCCTTACAAAAAACAGCCCCATTTGTTGGTAAAATGGTCAAAGAAGCTGCCTTGATATTTCCTGAACTTCATTTTATGCCTATCGCCCTACAGCGAATGGGAACCCAATTCACCGTTATTCCACGTGGGGATACTATTTTCAAGGAAGGGGACCAGGTTTATTTTATTATAACCAGTGAAGGCGTTGATGAATTATATAAGTTAACCGATAAAAAGAAAGAGGATATCAAGAACGTAATGATTCTTGGCGGTAGTAAAGTGGGTTTTAAGACGGCACGTGAATTATGCGCAATGAAGTTCAACGTTAAACTCATTGAAAAGAACAAAGAAAAGGCCTTTGATTTGGCCGATGACCTTCCTAATGCCCTGGTAATTAATGGCGATGGCAGAAATGTTGAGCTATTAGAAGAAGAAAGTTTAGATTCAATGGATGCGTTTATAGCAGTGACAGGCAATTCTGAAACCAACATCATGTCCTGCTTGGTGGCAAAATCAAAACATATTAAAAAGACCATTGCCTTGGTTGAGAATATGGATTATTTTCAACTTTCCCATTCAATCGGTATCCATACGCTCATCAATAAGAAGTTATTGGCTGCCAACAATATTTTTAGGTATATTCGAAAAGGAGAGGTGGTTGCCCTTATGCGGCTTAACAATATCAATTCTGAAATACTTGAATTCGAGGTTAAACCTACTTCACGCGTTACAGGCAAAATGATCCGAGAGCTTGATTTTCCGAAGGCTGCAACTATCGGCGGGGTTGTTCGGAATGGTAAAGGTATCATAGCCCTTGGTGGATTTGAAATACGCGCAGGGGATAGGGTAGTGGTATGCTGCTTGCCCGAGGCTATTCCCAAAATAGAACGCTTATTCCTCTAGTATGAAATTGAATTCCAAAATCATATTCCACTTAATGGGTTTGCTTTTGCTTTTTAATGGGCTATTTATGCTCATTGCTACCGTAGTGAGCGGAGTCTATGACGACGGAGTGACGCTGGATATAGCATTGGCATCGATTACAACCATGTTCATCGGGGTGACCTCAATGTATTTTACCAGAAGCCATAAGAAAGAGGTACAACGTAAAGAAGGGTATATCATTGTTACTTTTGGATGGATTGTGATGTCCTTATCAGGGATGTTGCCCTATTTGTTTTCAGGGGCAATTGAAAGTGTTACCAATGCTTTTTTCGAAACTATTTCAGGCTATACAACTACAGGTGCTACAATTTTAAATGATATTGAAGTCCTGCCTGAAGGGATTTTGCTTTGGAGAAGTCTGACCCATTGGATCGGAGGTATGGGAATTATTGTTTTGGCCATTGCAATTTTACCATTATTGGGTATTGGTGGTATGCAATTATTCGCTGCTGAGGCACCAGGACCTAGCGCCGATAAACTGCATCCTCGAATTACTGACACAGCGAAACGGCTTTGGTATATCTATGTGGGTTATACGTTGGCTGAGACCTTGTTATTAAAGTTAGCCGGTATGTCATTTTTCGATGCAATAAACCATTCACTGGCTACCTTATCGACTGGCGGTTTTTCAACCAAGAATGCTAGTCTTGCTTTTTGGAACGATCAACCCCTGATCCAATATATAATTATATTTTTTATGTTTTTGGCAGGCACCAATTTTGTATTGAGTTATTTTGCCTTCAAGGG
Source organism: Maribacter sp. (assembly GCA_013001935.1). Lineage (GTDB taxonomy): Bacteria > Bacteroidota > Bacteroidia > Flavobacteriales > Flavobacteriaceae > Maribacter_A. Next base: position 1,459 of record JABDKZ010000278.1, on the reverse strand, counting down.
CAAGGTACAACGGGTCTTAAGAGATGAGGAGTTTAAATACTATGCTATATTCATTGCCCTTTTTACCGTAATTGTGGCTTTGGTTGTTTATTTCAAGGCCAATGTTCCTATTTCAGAGTACCATCCCATGGTAAATGGCGCCGCAGAAAGTTCATTTAGACATGCCCTTTTTCAAATAATGGCTGTAATCACAACAACAGGTTTCGTTACCGCCGATTTTAGTAGTTGGACACCCTTTTTAACCGTCTTCTTTTTTGGATTGTTTTTTCTTGGGGGATCGGCAGGGTCCACGGCTGGAGGGATAAAGGTTATGCGGCATTTACTCATTATAAAAAATGGATTATTGGAGTTCAAAAGAACCTTACATCTAAATGCCGTTATTCCTGTTCGTTATAATAATAAAACGGTAAGGGAACATATAGTTTACAATATTATTGCCTTCTTTGTTTTGTATATGCTCCTGTTCATTCTGGGCGCAATGGTACTCGGATTCCTGGGTCTGGATTTTGAATCGGCGGTAGGTGGGGCGGCATCATCTTTAGGAAACGTAGGGCCGGCATTGGGAAGTCTTGGTCCTTTGAGTAATTTTTATGATTTACCGATGTTGGGAAAATGGTGGTGCAGTTTTCTAATGTTACTGGGAAGATTGGAATTGTTTACAGTCTTGATCTTATTAACACCTTACTTTTGGAAAGACATATAAAAAAACCCGCTTCAGCGGGTTTTTTTAAAGGACTGCTTTTATCCTCGAGATTGCTTCCCGTAACTCATCTTCTGAGGCGGCATATGAAATACGTATACAATTTGGATTACCAAATGCTTCTCCGGTTACGGTTGCAACATTTGCATTTTCCAATAGATAAAGGGCAAATTCAGAGGCATTGTTTATCGTAGTTCCATTCAGTGTTTTTCCAAAGAAACTCGATATATCAGGAAATACATAAAATGCTCCCTCGGGTACGTTTAGATTAAAACCGTCGATTTCCCTTAAAAGATCAAGAATCAAATCCCTTCTTCTATGAAACTCATCAATCATAAACTGTATTTTGCTCACTGGGGCTTCTAAAGCGGTTATGGTCGCCCTTTGTGCAATGGCGTTTGCCCCACTGGTATTTTGTCCTTGGAATTTTGTACATGCTTTAGCAATCCAATTAGGTCCCCCAATATACCCGATACGCCATCCGGTCATGGCAAATGCCTTCGATACCCCGTTTACCGTAATCGTCCGGTCGTACATACCGTCTATTCCGGCGATGCTTACATGGCCTCCCCTAAAGTTGATATGCTCATAAATTTCATCGGATACAACAAAAATATTAGGATGCTTCCTTAGTACTGCGGCCAACCCTTTGAGTTCTTCCTCACTGTAGACCGAACCACTTGGGTTACAAGGTGAGCTAAACCAAAGCATTTTGGTTTTTGGTGTAATGGCAGCTTCAAGTTGCGAAGGTGTCATTTT
>JABDKZ010000275.1 GCA_013001935.1 Maribacter sp. | reverse complement strand
GAGTCAGATTCAAAATTGTAACCGGTTGAAATGTTGAAATTACTTAAAATAGGTATTTTCTTGGGTTCTGTGGCTGTGGAATCCCTGTCTCTTACCTTGGCCTCCAATGTATTGGCCAGGGAAAAACCAAGACTATTTGATCTCCCTAAACTAGGAGTACCGTATAAGGTACCTTGGAAGCGCGTAAATTGAACTACATTTCCGTCGCCATCGATATATTCGTCATAAAATTGTTCAAATGATGGTGCATAGCCATAGCTAATGGAAGGTCGCATAACGTGTCTTATGGCCTGTATTTTTTTGTCCTCCCCAAAGTCGAAGGTACCATAGACTGTGGTCCCAATACTGGCATTTAAACTGTATTTGTTGAACCGATCAAATCCACTAATGGTATCGGTGACAACGGCCTCTTGATCGGCGTCATATCTTTTATTATAGGTTTCCAAGGCCCAAACATCCTCATAATTGCCCCCTAAACTCACGCTGAAAAACTTCGCTACTTTAAAGTTTGTGCTGATAGGTATTCGGTGTTTTGCCCCGATTTTGGCATCTTCGAACATTCGTGGCGTAAAGAAATCTTCATCAGTAGTAGAAATTCTATTTTGGGCATTCAAATCATATTGAAAATTCACGTTCTGAATAATGCCTTTTTTTATACCATCCCGTTTTACAAAAGGAAAAATACGTTCCATACTTGCTTGTAAGGTTGGGAGACTCATTTCAATTTTCTTCGTATTGGTATTTTGACTATGGGTAGCCGTCATACTCATGTTCACAGAAGGGTAGGCCGGGAAAGTTTTGGAATATGAAACTGAGGATGAAAGCGTATTATTTTGGGTATTGGGTAAATTTCGTTGCTGTAACGAATTCCGAAAATATTCGCTACTTCCCATATTCACAGATGCTGAAAATCGGGAGTTGGGACTTGCCTTAGTATCTTGTGAATGTGATATTTGTATATTCCAGTTTTTACTAAGACTATAATCGCTAAAGCCTTTTTGGCTGGTGACCAAATTTTCATATCTGAAGTTTATGTTTCCACTGTATTTATAGCGCTTTGAATAAATTGATTGCGTTCTAAAACCCCAACTACCATTGGTATAAAAATCACCTGTGACCAGAATATCGGCATATTCGCCGATGGGTACATAATAACCCAAATCTTGAAGAAAATAACCTCTATTTGGATCATTGCCGATAAAGGGCATCATAACTCCTGCAGATCTTCCTACGCTTAGCGGAAAGTAAGCAAAGGGAAGGGCAATAGGTGTAGGTACATCAGCAATATATAAATTACTGAAACCCGCAATCACTTTCTTTTGTGGTACAAATTTGGCCTTTCTAACTCGAATGTAATAATCGGGATTTATAGTATCAGTTGCTGTGGTAAGTTTTCCTTCACTTAAAAAATATACGGAATCGTTCTCCTTTTTGGTGACATCAGCGTAGACCTTCATGGCATCGTTGCCCAATTGTCCAAGGGAAGCCTGTTGTTCAGTTCTTGAATTCCAGATGATGGCTTTTTGGGTATCAAAATTGAACCGAATTGAATCTGGAATAACTTCATTATTCCCTTGTTTAAAGAATGGGAGTTGTGAGTAATTTCCAAGAGAATCTTTGATTCGCCCAGCATATACTTCATTTTTAATATAATCCATTACGATGATACCCGCCTTGAGCTCAGTATCTTGATATTGAATTTCAGCCTCGTTATAGAGGTAGATCTTTTGATCCTTTTGGCTTAATTTAACATAGTCCTTAGCCTTATATTTTATAATGTCAAGTAATAATGGTGGCTTGGTTTTTACGGTATCAACCTGAGTTGAATCGTTTACCAGCTCGGATTTTAAATCACTTTCAATTAATATGGGAGCTACTATAGTGTCTTCAACTGCTTTAATGGGTAATGCAACAATACGGTCTTCTTGTGCGTGTCCGGAAATGCCACCAATTATAAGTAGTAATAGGAAAAGTAAATAGTGTTTATTTGATTGCAAGGCTATATATCCTATTTTTGTAAAGGTTTGGCTTGACTTTTGGAGCTCAAACTTACATATATTTTTTGTTCCCTTAATAGGGTATTACAATAATTTTAACCTTGTAAGGGACCTCAAATTACCTTGTTTATATGAATATGAATCGAATTTTTCTAACCTCCATCTTAGTCCTGGCTCTGCTTTTTTCATCATTTAGCGATGATAACATCTCCCAGAGGAACGATGGTAAATTTGTAGTAGTACTTGATGCAGGTCATGGTGGTCATGATCCAGGCAACTTGGGGAACGGTTATCTTGAAAAAAATATTGCCTTGAATATCGTTCTTACCGTTGGAAAAATATTGGAAAACAATCCCGACATTAAGGTTATTTATACAAGAAAGGACGATTCGTTCGTTGATTTGTTCGTAAGAGGGGAAATTGCCAACAAGGCCAATGCCGACTTGTTTGTTTCGGTACACTGCGATTCGCATTCTTCTGATGCGCATGGCGCAGGGACTTTTGTGCTCGGATTACATGCCAATAAACAAAATTTTGAAATAGCAAAGAAAGAGAACTCGGTAATTTATCTTGAGGATAATTATGAGGATAGATATGCCGATTATGATATTAATTCGCCTGAATCAATTATAGGTCTAACGATAATGCAGGAAGAATTTTTAGACCAGAGTATAGCATTGGCCAAATTAATTCAAGATAATTTTTCCGGTGATTTAAAGCGGAATAATCGCAAAGTAAAACAAGCCGGTTTTATTGTGTTGCATCAGACTTTCATGCCGAGTGTCCTCATTGAAACAGGTTTTCTTACGAACAAATCTGAAGGGGCTTTTTTAAATTCAAAAGCCGGACAATCAAAAATGGGGACGGCCATTGCGGAAGCAATTTTAAATTATAAAAATTCAGTTCAGTCAAATGGTGTCCAACAGCCCGAACTTTTAGTTGAAGAAGAAGTGGTTGAGAAAAAAGCTGAGGTGCCTGTTGAAAGCGCACCCCCTCCGGTGCAAGAAAAAGTAAAGGAAACAATACTCCTCACGAAAAAGGAGCCTGATGGGAAAGAGAGCGACAACACCAAGATTGAGGAGAAGGCGACAGAGGATACTAAAGAAAAAATTGAGGTTGTTGCTCCCGTTGAAAAAACGGTTAAGACGGTCAGTAAACCAGAGCTACTTTTTAAACTGCAGATTATGGCTAGTGCTAAGAATTTGGAGCTTAAACCACAAAATTTCAACGGTTTGGGAAACATTTCCAAAGAACCCTATAAAAACCTCTATCGTTATATGTATGGTACTGCAAATTCATATCAAGAGGCTAAAATGTTAAAATCGGAAGCTGATAGAAAGGGGTATACTAGCTCTTATATCGTTGTGTACAAGGATGGGGTTAGAATCCCATTGACCGATGCGCATAAATCCGATTCTCAATAATACCAGCAGTCTCATTTTTATTTCTAATTTTGTTACTCACGATAAATAAATCCATTTGAAACTATCCAGGGAAATTAAAACAGGAATAATCGTAGTAGGTGGGATACTACTTTTCATTTTGGGATTTAGTTATTTAAAATCAACACCTTTATTTGATAACAGTAAAACATTTTATGCCGTTTATAAGCATGTTGGTGGATTACAAACGGGAACTCAAGTAACAATAAATGGTTTTAATGTAGGTAAAGTAAACGATATTAGATTTAAAGATAACTATGGTAATCTGTTGGTGACATTTTCAGTTAATAATAGTTTTACATTTTCAAAAAATAGTACAGCAGAGTTGTACGATACAGGAATTATCGGTGGAAAAGGGATTCAGATCAAACCAGTTTTTGATGGGTCACCTACTGCACAATCAGGGGATACCCTTACGACCTCGACTCGGCCAGGATTGACTGATTTGGTTCAACAAAAACTTACGCCCTTACAACAAAAGATTGAAGGGGCCTTCACGAATGCAGATACCTTATTGATGAATGTGAATGAGGTCTTGGACGCCAAGACCAAGAACGACTTGCGAGAATCTATTGCAGGACTCAATAAATTAATGAAAAGCCTTGAAAGTAGCGCAGAGGTACTTAATAGGCTACTAAAAAATAACCAAGGTAAATTAGACAGTTCATTGACAAATTTTAATGAACTTTCTTCCAATTTTGCGAAACTTTCAGATTCATTGAATAATGCGGGATTGGGTCGTACCTTGACAAGTTTGGAATCAACAGTCTCAAATTTGGATAAAATATTAAGTCAGATCGAGAATGGTGAGGGCTCTTTGGGTAAATTGACGAACGATGAGGAATTGTATGATAATTTAAACAGTGCTACCCGGGAATTAGACTTGTTACTTAGAGATTTTCGTTTGAATCCTAAAAGATATGTGAATGTTTCGGTATTTGGTAAAAAACAAAAGGAATATACCCTTCCCGAAAATGACCCTGCTGAAAAAATAGATGAACCATAAATGGAATACCTTCCTAATATTTTATTCGCGTTAGTATTACTTATTGGTGTTGGGTTTTTTGCTACTAATGTAAAGAAACTTGCCCGGAACATTAAATTAGGTAAGGCGTTGGATCTTACCCATAACAAACCCCAGCGATGGAAGAATATGGCCAAAATTGCGTTGGGTCAGAGTAAAATGGTTGTAAGACCAATCGCGGGAATTCTCCATATTTTGGTTTATGTTGGTTTTATAATTATCAACATAGAGGTTCTTGAGATTATCATAGACGGTCTCTTGGGAACGCATCGTATTTTTGCACCGCTTGGGAGTATTTATGATGTGTTAATTGGTTCCTTTGAGGTATTGGCTTTTTTAGTCATTGTGTCAGTGATCATCTTTTGGATTCGTAGGAACGTAATAAAATTGCATAGATTTATTAAACCCGAAATGAAGGGTTGGCCAAAGAACGATGCAGATTTAATACTATACATAGAATTGGTCTTGATGTTCTTGTTTTTGACCATGAATGCTGCTGATTTTCAGTTACAACAGCTCAATGCACCACATTACACACAGGCAGGTTCATTTCCGGTCAGTCAATTTTTGGTTCCTTTATTCGATGGAATGGCAACCCAATCACTAATTTTGATTGAAAGAACCGCATGGTGGCTGCATATCGCTGGTATTTTGTTCTTTTTGAATTACCTCTATTATTCCAAACATTTACACATTCTATTGGCTTTCCCTAATACCTATTTCGGAAAACTGGATGCTGTGGGTAAAATTAAGAATCTAGATTCTGTAACCCAGGAAGTTATGCTCATGATGGATCCGGAGGCAGATCCTTATGCCGCTCCTGCGGAAGACGCGACAGAGCCCGAAAAATTTGGAGCATCGGATGTTACCGACCTTGACCGGCTTCAATTACTGAATGCCTATACCTGTACCGAATGTGGTCGGTGTACCAGTGAATGCCCGGCTAATCTAACAGGTAAGAAACTTTCTCCCCGCAAGATAATGATGGATACAAGGGATAGACTCGAGGAAGTAGGTAAGAATTTAGATGCCAATAAAGGTAATTTTGTTGATGATGGTAAGCAATTATTAGATGATTACATAACCCGGGAAGAGCTTTGGGCCTGTACTTCTTGCAATGCTTGTACAGAAGCTTGTCCGGTAAGTATTGATCCATTGTCAATAATTATGGATATGAGGCAATATTTGGTTATGGAACAATCTGCAGCACCAACTGATTTGAACAATATGATGGGTAATATCGAAAATAATGGGGCGCCCTGGCCATTCAATCAAATGGATCGATTGAATTGGAAAGATGAAACCTAAAAATAAGGAATCCTAATTATGGGAAGTGAACTAAAAGTACCGACAATGGCAGCACTTTTTGCCGCAGGACAACAACCAGAGGTCTTATTCTGGGTGGGATGCGCTGGCAGTTTTGATGATAGGGCAAAGAAAATTACCAAAGCCTTTATCAAGATCCTGAACAAGGCTAATGTTACCTTCGCTGTGTTGGGAACTGAGGAAAGTTGTACAGGCGATCCTGCAAAACGGGCAGGTAACGAGTTTTTGTTCCAAATGCAGGCAGTAACCAATATAGAGGTAATGAATGCTTATGAGGTTAAAAAGGTAGTTACCGCTTGTCCGCACTGCTTTA
>JABDKZ010000259.1 GCA_013001935.1 Maribacter sp. | reverse complement strand
ACCCATACGATTTTCATCGACCGCTTTTTGGCAACCGCTGAAGCTTATGACATTCCAACAGTGATATTGTTCAATAAAATCGATACATATACTGATGAAGAAATCCTTGAAGTCAAATCCCTGGCGGCTTTGTATCGAAAAATAGGGTATGATTGTATCAATATTTCTGCCAAGTCAGGGTTAAATGTAGAAGAAGTAAAAAAATTGATGTTGGGTAAAACAAGTATGTTCTCTGGAAATTCAGGCGTTGGAAAATCTACGTTGATAAATGCTTTGGAGCCTTCCTTGAATATTAAAACCACAGAAATTTCTGAACAGCACTTGCAAGGGCAACATACCACAACTTTTGCGGAAATGTTCGACCTAAGTTTCGATGCACGGATTATTGACACCCCCGGAATTAGGGGTTTTGGTATTTTTGATATGGAAAAGGATGAAATTGGGGATTATTTTCCTGAGTTCTTTAAGTTAAAAAGTGAATGTAAATTCAATGATTGCCTCCATTTAGATGAGCCCAAATGTTCTGTAAGAACTGCTTTGGAGAACAACGATGTTGCCTGGAGCCGATATAAAAGTTACGTTCAGATGGTATCGGGCGATGATGATACCTACAGAATTGACAATTTCGATATTAACCAATAACATTCAATACCCTCTTTTTTTTGGGTTTACTATTATGAGAGCCGTTGTTCAAAGAGTGTCAAAAGCAAGTGTTACGGTAGATGGAATTCGAATTTCAAATATTGGTATGGGTCTGCTTATTCTGTTGGGGATAGAGCATGAAGATGCTAAGGCAGATATAGAATGGCTTTCACGAAAGATTGTTAATCTTCGTATTTTTAATGATGATGGGGGCATAATGAATAAATCCTTATTAGAAATAGATGGTGAAGCCATTGTGGTTAGTCAGTTTACATTACATGCCTCAACCAAAAAAGGCAATAGACCTTCTTATTTAAAAGCAGCAAAGCCCGAGATTGCCATACCGGTTTATAAGGAATTTGTTGAGCAACTGCAGATTGACCTTGGTAAAAAAGTAGGTACAGGGGTATTTGGAGCCGATATGAAAGTTGAATTATTGAATGATGGCCCGGTAACAATTGCCATCGATACAAAAAACAAAGAATAATGGGAATACAGAAAGCACAACAGGAGGTAGATACTTGGATCAAGGAACATGGCGTTCGGTATTTCAATGAACTGACCAATATGGCACAGCTTACCGAGGAAGTGGGGGAAGTCGCCCGCATCATAGCCCGTAGATACGGTGAACAAAGTGAGAAAGCATCCGATAAGGACAAGGATTTAGGAGAAGAACTTGCCGATGTGCTCTTTGTAGTTTTTTGTTTGGCAAACCAAACGGGGATAAACCTTGAAGAGGCCTTCGAAAAAAAATTAAAACTTAAGGCCAAACGCGACCATGCTAGGCATCAACGCAATGAGAAACTCAAATAGTGTTATATTTGGACGATCTTTTTAAACCCATCTAACTTGAAGTTGCACCTATCCGGCCCATCCAATACTTTATTAGAATCCCACATACAAATAACGGGCTCCAAAAGCGAGACTAACCGATCTTTACTATTGCAAGCCTTATACCCTAACATTTCTATAAGCAACAGCTCTAACGCTGACGATGCCAAGGTGATGCAAAAGGGGCTTGCCATTTCCAGTGGGGAAGTCGATATTCATCATGCAGGAACCGCAATGCGCTTCTTAACAGGGTTTTTTGCTTCGCAAGAAGGGAAAAATGTAGTGTTGACCGGCTCAAAAAGAATGAAAGAAAGGCCTATTAAGGTATTGGTAGATGCATTACGGAGTTTAGGTGCGGATATTGAATATATGCATAGTGATGGATATCCACCCCTACGAATAAGAGGTAAAAAACTACAAAAACACCAAGTTAGTTTACCCGCTGATATCAGCAGTCAATACATTTCCTCTTTATTGTTGATTGCTCCAAAACTTGAGAATGGATTAGAAGTTGATCTGGTGGGAAAAATCACATCGATTCCTTATATAAAAATGACTTTAGGACTATTGAACCAAATCGGGATTGAAACTTCATTTGAAAAAAACAGAATAAAAGTTTCACCTAAAGCACGTGTTGAGACTACGGCACTTGTGATTGAGTCTGATTGGAGTTCTGCCTCATACTTTTATAGTATTGTGGCCTTAAGTGAAGTTGGCTCCGAAATACAATTGGGCGCTTATAAAAGTAATAGTTTGCAGGGAGATAGTGTCCTTGCAGAGATTTATAAAGAATTTGGAGTAGAGACCACCTTCCTTAAGAACGAGATTATATTGAAAAAAATACAAGGGTGTTCATCAACTACTATCTCATGCGATTTGGCAAACGCGCCAGATATTGCCCAAACCATTGCTGTAACCTGTCTTGGTTTGCAATTGGCCTGTGAACTTTCAGGCTTACACACCCTTAAAATCAAGGAAACAGACAGATTGGAAGCCATGCGCAAGGAACTAACAAAATTTGGTGCGAAGGTGAACATTACTGACGAAGCATTAAGTTTGGCCCCAATTTCCAATTTTAAGTCAAAAGTCACCATTGATACCTATAATGATCATAGAATGGCGATGGCATTTGCTCCTTTGGCTTTAAAAACATCGTTTGCAATCAACGATGCCGAAGTAGTTTCAAAATCATATCCTGATTTTTGGAAAGACCTAAAAAAACTGGGTTTTCACT
>JABDKZ010000248.1 GCA_013001935.1 Maribacter sp. | reverse complement strand
TGGATTGAACTACGAAAAGAAACCAAACAGCAATGGTTATGGCTTAATGGTGAAAGAATTATTAATTGTACTATTGAGGATGATCAAATATCATCATCGGAAAAGAATTTCTTGCTAAAGCTTGATTGTGCTGTTGTTTTAGAATCTGAAAAAAAAATATATCAAGTAGTGCATAAACTCTTGCGTTACCTCCCCGGATTCAATAAGTTGATGCCTGCCGAATTTTTAATGGCCGACAATCATAAGTGGTTGAGCAAAGGCGCATTTCAAAAAAACGGGAGTCCAGTTACACATGGCATGGCAATCCATGAATGGGTAAATTTTAATGCTCAAGATCCATGATTTTAAGATCAGAACATATTGCTAAATCTTTTGGAAAGAAAAAAGTTTTGAAGGATATCTCCTTTCAACTGGAGGTAGGATCTATTACAGGCATTGTTGGCGAAAATGGTTCAGGTAAGTCCGTCTTAATGGAGATCATTGTTGGTGTACGAAGCGCAGACAAAGGGTCAGTTAACAAGCAGGGTAGGATAGGCTATTGCCCTCAAAGAGCTGTACTCTTCCCTCAACTAACTGTTCATGAACATTTCATTTACTTCTCAGAAGCTTATGGTATTGACAACAAGCAATCGAAGAGGCGATCTGAAGAATTGCTGCATCACTTCAACTATAAGAAATACCAACAAGAAAAAATCATCAATTTGAGTGGTGGTACCCAACAAAAACTCAATCTCTCCATCGCGCTTCTTCATGAGCCCGATCTATTGATACTTGATGAACCCTACAATGGATTTGACTGGGATACTTACCAACGATTTTGGGATTATACCAATCACCTTAAGAAACAGGGTTGTGCCATTCTTATTGTAACACATTTATTGAGTGAAAAGGAGAGGCTTGATCGGATTTATGAACTTGAAAATGGAATTTTAGTATGACGGCGAATAAGATCATAACAGGATTATCAATGATTTTGAGGATGCTCGTTCGTCAAAAGATCGTGATTATATTGCTTTTGATAATCCCGGCATTTTTCTTAACTATTGTTGAGTTTACCACCTCCGATAGAATGCTTCCTTTCCAATTGGCGTCACTGGACGATGACGTATTTATAAATATAAGTGAAAAGGGTATTTCCTTCATTTTTTTCGCGGTGGCCTCCTCCGGGTTTCTGGTTTCATTTCTCGCACTAAATCTTATTCAAAAAAATAATACAGTAAACCGAAGGCTAATTATTTGTGGCTATCATCCCGTTGAATTATTAATTTCCATATTGCTGGCGTTATTTTTGGTAATCGTGTTGATCGCTGTTTATGTAGGAGTACTTACCAACGCTTTTTACACCATTAATAACCTCGGCAGATTCATCTTAGGTTTAGTACTCATAGGCTTCGTCTATGGTAGCTATGGACTGACAGTTGGCAGCCTCATTAAAGTAGAATTAGAAGGTATATTAATGATCGTGCTACTTGTAAATATTGATGTAGGCTGGTTGCAGAATCCTTTATTTTATGCCGAAGCACAAAATCAAATCATCATAAAATACCTCCCTGCTTATTTTCCATCCCAAACCGCCATTATTACAGCAGTAACAGATTATTCTGCTGCCGCTGCCACTGTGAATGGCATATTGTACGGATTAGTTTTTTTTATTTTTTCAATGCTAATTTTTTTCTATAAAATGCGAACAAAATGAATAAAACAACAACTCAAATCAACAAAACACTATATGCCATCGTCTTTCTCATTATTATACCTGGCATGCTATGGGGCTGGTCTAAATATACAGAAGACCTTATAAACTTACCTGTAATTGAATCAACGTTGGTAGGTTATATACTCATTATTTTTGGAGTTTTATTGATGATATGGGCCATGTATGCTTTAAAAAAATACGGCAAAGGCTTACCTATGAATGCTTATCCTCCCCAAAGATTTGTAACAAACGGGCCGTACCATCTGTTTAGACATCCTATATATTGGGGATTCGGCATTTTAATGGTAGGATATTTTATTTTAACCAGGTCTGCAAGTGGTCTTTGGTTGGTAACGCCAATCACCATCCTTGCTATGATAGCTCTTGTGATGGGTTATGAAGCCATTGATCTGAAAAAAAGATTTCCAACTAGGTCCATAACCACCGTTTTAGATCTTCCTGTAAAAATGAATGAAACTGCTGGTATCAGGGCACGTCTCGTTTCTTTTTGTTGGGTAGCCACATCGTTGATATTAAGTAATTTCATTATTGACAAATTGGTAGGACATACGGCTGCCATGTTAGGAAAACCGTTGGTCTTACCCTTCCCAACCGAAAATCAATATTTACCTTTATTGAGTGTGCTATTTATTATGGCCATACCTTTTGTCATCAAAAGAAAAGATCTGCTGCGCACCTGGGCAATAACAAGCCTTATTGCGCTAGGTATTTCCACTTTTACGGCATTGTTATATCCTGGCTTAGGTGCACAATATCTTCCATTGCAGCATGGTGTTGTCTATTATATTCCCATCTTTTTGATGTTGCTCTCTATCAAAGTTATTTTCAAGCAATCGAAACCGCTGGGTATTTTATTTGGATTGGTAGCTGTTGCATTGATGAGTATACAATTAACATTAAGCCGTTCTGCGGTACTTCATCTTGGCAGTTCTATCATTATATTCCTGTTGGCAGATAATTACTTTCGTATCTGGGTGTTTTTAAGGAAAGGCGCCGAAAGAATTGCCAATTCATGGCAAGAATGGGTATTTGGCAAAGTAAGAGTGATCAATCACGGTTTCTACGTTGGTTTTGGAACTTTTCTTGGTATTTTGCTTACTGGAAGTTTAGTTGGTGACGCTTATGCCTGGGCCATTCTAATTTTTGCTTTTGTTATTATAGTATTTTCAGCACTTTGGGCACAGATTATTGAAGGATCTGAAAAATTGAAAAGGCCCTATGGCTATTATGGTGCCTTGGTAGGCATTATATTTGCCAGTTTTGTGGTATGGGTGATGGGTTATAATGTTTGGGTCATTATAGGAGTGATCTCGGTAGTTATGCCGTGGGTACAAGGTATTGGCCGTTTTCGTTGTTTGGTAAACGGTTGTTGCCATGGTGGCAAAGTTGACAACCCAGACATTGGAATTAAATATTTTCATCATCGTTCACGCGTTTGTGGAATTTCACATTTAAAAGGTGAACTGCTTCATCCAACGCAACTTTATGCCATGTTGTGGCTCTTTTTGGTGGGTTTCATTTTATTTTCACTTTATAATAATGATTTTTCATCACCTTTTATTTTTGGTCTTTATTTAATTTTAACTGGTATTGGTCGCTTTGTAGAAGAAGCATACAGGGGTGAAGTGCAAACGCCTATCATCAAAGGGCTCAGATTATATCAATGGACAGCAATCTTATCAGTACTTATAGGTATCATCATGACCGTTGTTCATATTGAAGTTGTAGAAATATCATCTGATTTTGGATGGGAGACTATTGTATCTGCATTTATTGGAGGCCTGTTTACAGCTTTTGCCATGGGTGTTGATTTTCCTAATTCAAACGCTCGTTTTTCACGGCTAGTTTGATAAATCTTTAAGAAATATTCAATCAAACTTGATTTTTTATGTTTTTGGTTTAATAGGAAATTCAATCTTTAAATATTAGGAATAGTGTTATCTTCATAAGGTGAAATTCAGGCAATTTGGAAAACAAAAAAGTATATGACATCACTGTAGTGGGTGGTGGTATAGTTGGTGCCGCTACTGCTTATAAGCTGCAGCTAAAAAATCCCAATTTAAAAATTCTGTTGATAGAGAAAGAACCGCATTTAGCGGACCATCAAACAGGAAATAATTCTGGTGTTATTCACTCAGGATTATACTATAAACCAGGTTCTATAAAGGCGAAGACTTGTGTTAATGGCAGAAAACAGTTGGTTGAGTTTGCTAAAAAGTATAACATTAAACATGATATTTGTGGGAAAGTAGTTGTTGCAGTTGATGAATCTGAATTACCAATTATGGATAAGATTTTTCAAAACGGCCTTGAGAACAATGCAGAAGGCATAGAAAAAATAAATGCCGATCAGCTAAATGAAATAGAACCTTATGTAGAGAGTATAGGTGGAATATGGGTGCCATCTACGGGAATTATTGATTTTAGAGCAATCACTAACAAGTTGGCGGAACTTGTTGTTGCTAAGCAAAGGGAAAGTTTGGTTGTTGTGGGAGAAGAGGTCCTGGCGAATGAGCATGGGGAGAAAACAACAATAATAACAACAACCAAAAACACTTATTTAACCCATTACATGATTTTTTGTGGGGGCTTGCAAGCCGATCGATTGGCAAAAAAGGATGGGGTAAAACTTAAAGAGAAGGTAGTAGGATTTAGAGGCGATTACTATGATTTAACAGATCAGGCGAAACACAAAGTCAATAACCTCATATATCCAGTACCAAATCCTGCGTTTCCGTTTTTAGGTGTGCATTTTACCAGAATGGTAAGCGGAGATGTTGAATGCGGACCTAATGCTGTTTTTACGTTTGCAAGAGAAGGCTATGGCAAAACAGATTTTAATTTGAAAGACTCTTTGGATGCCCTTTCTTATATCGGTACATGGAAGCTATTGTTTAATAATACCGGTTTTGCTATTAATGAATACCGAAGAGCGTTTTCTAAAAAATTGTTTTTGCAAACCTTACGCCGTTTAATACCATCATTGACCATGGAGGATATC
>JABDKZ010000242.1 GCA_013001935.1 Maribacter sp. | reverse complement strand
TCTCTTATATATGTTTTGGTGGGTTCATGGGAGTTTATGAAGTTTATGGCATCGATTAAGGTCTGTACTTTCATGTTTTGGGCTTAAATCAATTAATAGTCCTTAATATAGCTTAAAGTTCCCAAGGTTCAAATAATATTGATTTAATAATGCAATGGCTGTCACAGCTAACGCATTTAAAAGCAGGTCGTATAACCCGCTGGATTCTATGTGGGGAAGGCAGCATTAATTTTGTCTAAACCTATTGATGGCATATAAAAGTTAAGAATAATAAAACCAACTACCTAGTGGTCCAACCGCCATCAATAAGTAGTATATCTCCCGTAATCAGTGAGGCGGCATCCGAGGCCAAAAAAACGACAGCTCCTGCAACCTCCATAGGTTTACCAATGCGACCCAGGGGAATCCTATCTAATACACTTTTTCTAAAGGTTTGATCGTTTAACCAGGGTTCGGTTCCCGGTGTTTCTATAAACGTCGGCGCCACGGCATTGACGTTTATATTATATTTTGCCCATTCAGAAGCCAGGTTCTTGGTCAGGTGATTTACCCCTGCTTTGGTCATACAGTAAATAGACTCATTGTCTAAGGCAATAAAACCGGCCTGTGAACTCATATTGATAATGCTTCCCGATTGCTGTTTTATCATTTGTTTGCCAACTGCCTGGGCTGTAAAAAAGGTTCCTTTTAAATTCAAATTAATGGTATGATCAAAATCGGCTTCGGTCACATTTTCGGCAGGATTACCCGGGGCAATACCAACATTGTTCACAAGGATATCGATCTTGCCAAGAGTTTTGATGACTTGCGCAACAGCATCATTGATTTGCTTAAGCTGGGAAACATCCATTTGTAAACGGATTACTTTTCTCCCCATATTCTTAATTTCATTTTCCAGATCAGCTGCGGTGGTAACATCCCTTAGACCTAGGGCAATGTCCGCGCCTTCATGTGCCAAGGCAAGCGCGCATGCCCTTCCAAGACCACGGGCCGCTCCTGTAACTAGCGCTACCTTGTCATTGAGTTTGAAATTGGGGTATTCTTGTTCAGCTTCGTTCACAGTTGAATTCTTCGTGCTTTTTACCGTCATAGTATCCAAGGAATGATTTGTATATTTAGTATCCTTTAAAATTAATCCTTTTTTTAATCATATGTAGCCCATTTTGTTAGCAGATTTGGGCCTCGGAATCCTTACATTTGTTTATCATTATGAGATGATTTGAGCTTGTTCTATTATTCTAGTTATGACATGCATTTTGGATGCATGCTTCTAAAATAAAATTTTTTGTGAACAGAAAGCGCAAAGAAATTATCAGCTATTTAAGCTTCATAAAATTAACAGTGTTTTCAAAGTAGACTTTGCTTAGAATGCCAGATGGAAGTCCTAAACCTAGCGTTTTTTGCCCCCTTACTACCAATGAATCAGTACCACTTAGGTATTGCCATAACACGTCATAGTTTTTTTCTAAATTCGATTGCTCGGTGTTTAGCTCATCATTTGTCATTCCATTCTGTGGGGTAGAATTCCCATAGTCAGAACCGAACATGATCCTATCTTGATATTTTTCAAAGAACAGCCTTACCTTTTCAGTATCCTGTCTTGCTAAATCCCCAAATCGCGCAGCAGTTTCTACATACATATTAGGAAATTTATCAAGGCGTTCGGCAACCCTTTCAACATGGTTAGACATGCTCCCAAGATGGGCACATAATATATTTAGATCCGGATTTTTTTCTATCCAACTGTCCCTTGCTGATATAATCGTTTCATAAGAAGGGATTTCCGGAAGCTTAAAGGCGTGATACTGAGGATTGTTTGTGTAGTATCCGAAGTGAGGGTTATTTGGGTCATCAAGTGGCCTCCACGCCTGCTCAGGTTCTGCGATATGTGCTATAACAGGAATACCTTTGTCTTTCAAAAAATCCCAAATCGGTTGCAAGCGTGGATCATCTATTTGTATAAAATTACCGCTCTTATCTTTTGTAACCATTCCAAAATTCTTCCACACCTTGACCATTCGAGCCCCAGAATCGATTTCCTCACTTAATCGATCAATGGTTTCCTGTGCAAAATCCGGAGAATCAATACCAACACCTATGATCGACGAACAGAGAAAGAATAAATCGGGATTTGCTTGGGCATGAATCAAATATTCGTCCCAACTTCTAGAAACAACCAAGGAGTCCACTTTGGATACATCCACTAACACCGACTGCATATTTCTTTCTTTAAACAAAGCAGGCAAATAGGTGCGAGAATACTTAAAATGGGCGTGAACATCAATTTTTCGAATGGTCTGGATATCAAAGGACGCAGTCTTGGGTTCAACATTGGGATTCTTTTCTGACTTTGGCTTGCAAGCTGTTAGGAGTATTATGGAAATTAAAAGGAATATGGCATTTTTCATGACTTCTATTAGAATTAGTGATTTTGACCAAAAAGAGTACTAAAGATAATTTATTTGATTGTAAAGTCTGTTTTACCAGTTGCAATTTTTAATTGGGTTCTAAAGTGAAACAACTAATTTTTTTTA
>JABDKZ010000236.1 GCA_013001935.1 Maribacter sp. | reverse complement strand
AGCTTACATGTTAGGTTTGCTGATGAAGCCGTTTGTATAGGTCCTGCACCAAGTAATGAATCTTACCTCAAGATTCCAAATATCATTGCTGCTGCAGAGATAACGAATGCAGATGCCATTCATCCAGGTTATGGTTTTCTATCTGAAAATTCAAAATTTTCAAAAATATGCGCTGCGCATGAAATAAAGTTCATTGGTGCTTCAGGGGAACATATAGACCGGATGGGCGATAAAGCCTCAGCAAAAGAAACCATGAAGAAAGCTGGGGTGCCGATTGTTCCTGGTTCAGATGGCTTATTGAAAGATGTTGCCGAAGCCTTGAAGGTAGCCAAAAAAATGGGCTACCCCGTTATGATAAAAGCGACGGCTGGTGGTGGCGGTAAAGGTATGCGTGCCGTATGGAAGGAAGAAGAGATGAAACCACTTTTTGAAAGCGCCGTTCAGGAAGCGACCGCTGCTTTCGGTAATGGGGCCATGTATATGGAAAAATTGATCGAAGAACCCCGCCATATCGAAATTCAAATTGTCGGTGATCAATACGGGAAGGCTTGTCACCTTTCTGAACGGGATTGTTCTATACAACGAAGACACCAAAAATTGACCGAAGAAACACCTTCTCCCTTTATGACCGATAAGCTTCGTGACGATATGGGGAATGCAGCTGTAAAAGCGGCAGAGTACATTAAGTATGAAGGTGCTGGTACCATAGAATTTCTTGTTGACAAGCACCGCAATTTCTATTTTATGGAAATGAATACGCGTATTCAAGTAGAGCACCCGATTACTGAACAGGTTGTGGACTATGACCTGATCAGGGAACAAATTTTAGTTGCGGGAGGGGTGCCTATCTCTGGAAAAAACTATGTGCCAAAGCTTCATTCAATCGAATGTAGGATCAATGCCGAAGATCCCTTTAATGACTTTAGACCGTCGCCGGGCAGAATAACCACATTGCATACCCCAGGCGGTCATGGGGTAAGAATGGACACCCATGTTTATAGTGGCTATACAATTCCACCGAATTACGACTCTATGATCGCCAAGTTGATAACAACCGCACAGACCCGTGAAGAAGCTATAAATAAAATGAAGCGTGCGTTAGATGAATTTGTGATTGAAGGAATAAAAACAACTATTCCTTTTCATAGGCAGTTAATGGTACATCCAGATTACCTGGCAGGGAATTATACGACCAAGTTTATGGAAGATTTTGAAATGGAGCCAGAACCAGAAGAATAAAAATAACACTCCGGCATTTGCCGGAGTTTTTTTATCTTAAAATATGAATTTAAGTTATTGGGAATATAAGACTTGGTTATCCAATATTGATTATACGGTTGTTGGTAGTGGTATCGTTGGCTTAAATTGCGCATTGGCTTTAAATAAAAAATACCCTCATGCCAAAATATTGGTTCTGGAAAAAGGAGTTTTACCGCAAGGGGCAAGTACCAAGAACGCAGGATTCGCATGCTTTGGAAGTATTTCGGAAGTACTGGCAGACTTAAATAACCATACTGAGGAAGAAGTAGTTCAATTGACAAGAAAAAGGTGGGAAGGCATCCATTTACTGCGTAAAACCTTGGGGGATGATGCTATTGATTATCAACAACATGGTGGCCATGAACTTTTTCTAGAATCCAAGGAAACGCTATATAACAATTGTTTAAATAACCTTGACAGGGTCAATAAGCTATTTAGACAAATTTTTAATTCCGATGCCTTTAAACCTCAGGGCAACTCTTTTCAATTTAAGAACATAAAAGAGCAGTATATAACCCATACGTTAGAGGCCCAGATTGATACTGGAAAGATGATGTCTGCCCTTTTGCAAATGTGTAGGAATAAGGGTATTCGAATCTTGAATGCAATTGCTGTTGAGGAATTTCAGGAGATCGAAAATTCGGTTAGCGTTAAAACCAGTGCCTTTGAGTTTAGCACAAGAAAATTGCTAATTGCCACCAATGGCTTTGCTTCTCAATTAATTGGCGAAAAAGTGCACCCTGCCCGAGCGCAGGTTGTAATCACCAAACCCATACCCAAATTACAAATAAAGGGTACTTTTCATTTAGATGAAGGTTATTATTATTTTAGAAATATTGATAATCGAATTCTATTTGGGGGAGGTCGCAATCTTGATTTTAAAAGCGAACAAACCTATGAGCACGGTGAGACGCAGCTTATTCAGAGCCAATTGAAAAAAATGTTGAAGGAAACTATTCTTCCAAATACCTCCTTTGAGATAGAACATAAGTGGAGCGGTATTATGGGAGTTGGCAGGGAGAAAAAACCGATTGTAAAACAACTTTCCAACCATGTTTTTTGTGGTGTTCGCTTAGGAGGCATGGGAGTAGCTATCGGGAGCCATGTTGGCAATGAACTGGCAGAACTTTCATCTTTGTAGTTGCTACATTGTTTATTTTCTTTTTATCTTGCTACTTGTATAAGAAAGCGCACTTCCCCAACGCTTAATACCGGCCCCATTTTTTGATTATTTTGGACTTAATTGAATTCAATATCAGGGTCAACCCATATAATGATATGGATACTATGGGTTTTAAGTAGATTTTTATGGTTAAAAAAGTAGTTTATTCCTGTTTAATAGCGACCTGTTTCCTATTTTTTTTAGTAGGCTTGGTAAGCTGTTCAGTGTCTAAATCAAAATATCAGCGCGAATATGCCCGGGTGTGGAAGGAGATTATAAAATCAGAAGCATGGAAAAATTCCCTGCTGACAAACAACTCTGAAATCCAAACCAGGGATGCTGAGTATTATGCCGCAAATATGGATACCGGTATTGCGGAAGACCAGTTTACCACAAATATAGATATGGCGGCACTTTTTGATAGTCGTTTTAATTCTTTAGTGACAAGGGCTTATTTTAAGATTATTTCAGAAGCAGAGAATGCCGATGAACGTCTGAAGGTAGAATATGATCAATGGAACAAAATGCAACAGGATACCGGCTTAAAAAAGGACCACGCCTTCAAAAAGGAGTACGAAACGGTAGTGCGAAGATACCAGGCACATAAGGCCATGTTAGAGGGGCTTAAATCATGGAACATTTTTAGCGACTTCAGATCAAATGATTTGGATTTTTTTAAAGCTGAAAACAAGAATGAAGTCTATAAAATGTATCAAAATGGGAGTACAGAGGATAATATGATCAATTATCTGGTATACAGACTAGCAGATTTATACCATTTCGAAGACTAAGGAAAACGACCCAAAGCTATTTCGACCTACATTTATACTTGTAGGCCATCTTTACCGAATGAGTAAAAAAGACCTTAAAAAGACCTTATATGAGTTTTGTCATGGGTTTATTGACGAAAGATCAGCGCGTATCCAATCCCAAATATCGGAACTTAAATCGGCCTTGGATTCAGAGACAAAAAGTAGTGCTGGTGATAAGCATGAAACAGGTAGGGCAATGCTACAATTGGAAAGGGAAAAGTTAGGGCAGCAATTGGCCGAAGTCCAAGATTTGAATCGTGTGATGCAAAAAATAGATATTTCATCCAAAAAAACCGTAGCGGCTTTAGGCAGTCTAGTAATGACATCTGGGGCCAATTATTTTCTTGCAATCTCTGCAGGGGAGCTAAAAGCGGAAGATGGTTTAAATTATTGCATTTCCCTGAACACGCCCATTGGCATTATGCTTCTGGGCAAAACCGTGGGTGATACCATTGCATTTAACGGTAATGTTCTAAAAATTGAAGCGATTGAGTAATGGCATTAATCCAAACTAGGAGGTCTTCGTTTTGCTTTTTTTAGAGCATCTTTTTTCTTCGATTGCAATCTTTTTTCAACAGACGACCTTGTAGGCTTTGTTTTCCTTCTTTTTTTAGGAACCGCAAGTCCAAATTCAATTAAGTCCAAAAAACGTTTGATACTAAATTCTTTGTTTTTATGTTGACTTCGACTTTCATCGGAATGTAATATCAAAACATGGTCCTTGGTAAGCCTATTCGCAAGTTTATCGTATAGGCGTTCTTTTTCCGTCAACGATAATGCCTTTGAATTTTCTACATCAAAGGTCAATTCAACTTTAGTAGAAACCTTGTTTACATGCTGACCTCCCGGCCCGCTGCTTCGGACCGCTTTCAGCTTAATTTCTTGAAGGAGACCCTTTTTATTCATCTTTATTTAAATTCAACCGTTGGTTTATAGTCTCGATTGAAACGTTCAAAAACACTTTTCTTTCAGGCTCTAAGGCGAAAGGATTATTGAAATGGATTTTTTGGTCCTCATAAATACCTTCTATCATATAATGACCTCCTTTGTAAAAAGAACGCTTTACAATGACTTCCAATCCTGATTTTTGTGATACCCTAAATTCATGGGCATACACAATAATGCGCCTTTTAGTGTCGGCATATGATTTTACGATATTAATCGGGATTTTATTAGCCTCTCCAAAAAGCGAAGCAATGTAAAGGTCATTGGGGTGTTCATATAAATTCTTAGGTGTGTTTTTAGCGACAATTTTATGGTCCTTTAATACAACTACATTATCGGCAAAAGGCAACATGTCATTATGATCGTGAGTTGCAGTGATTACCGTGACCCCTTTCTTTTTTAAATATCCGAATAGGTTTCTTCTAAGACTGTTTTTCCTAAAATTATCGATATGGCTAAACGGTTCATCCAATAAGAGAACCTCAGGGCGTTCGGCAAGCACACGGGCAAGTGCTACTCGTTGCTGTTGCCCGCCACTCAAATATTTTACTTTTACTTTGGCGAAATTGGTCATTTCAATCATTTCCAATAACTCCTGGGTCCGTTCTTTTAGTTTTTCAGGCTCAAAAACGGAAAGGAATTCACTTACATTCTCCTCTACCCGGGTGAAAGGCATTAAATCAAAATCCTGTGAAAGGTATTTCATGTTAGGTTCTCCCGGGACTAGATTATAATTTGGGCCCAATATTTGGGTTTCATCCCAATATACTTCACCATCGTTAACATGTAATAAGCCATATATTATTTTCAACAAAGTGCTTTTGCCACATCCACTTTCTCCAATAATGGAAACATGCTCACCTTTAGATACCTTAAGACTGATGTCTTCAAGCACGGGAACGGTATCATAGTTAAAAAAAACATGGTCTACATGTAACATTGCAAGAGGGTATTGTTACGGACAAAAAAATCCGTTTCAATTAGAAACGGACTTTATGTTAAATTATTGATACAAGCTAAATTTATTCTTTGAATTCTTTTAACACGACTTGATTGGGCAACTCCTCAAATCCCATATTAAAAAAGGTGAAACCGAATATATCGGCATATTGCTCAATGGTTTTGCTTATTGGCGTGCCAGCACCATGACCAGCTTTGGTTTCAATTCGGATCAAGGTAGGATTAGTACCTGTTTGCTTTTCCTGAAGTTCTGCCGCGAACTTAAAACTATGGGCAGGGACGACCCTGTCATCATGGTCACCTGTGGTAACCAAAGTAGCTGGATATTCAAAGCCTTGCCTAACATTGTGAACCGGGGAATACCCTTTCAGATAATTGAACATTTCCTCGCTTTCCTCAGAAGTACCATAGTCATAGGCCCATCCTGCACCAGCCGTAAAGGTATGATAGCGTAACATGTCCAAGACCCCAACAGCTGGTAGGGCGACCTTCATCAAATCAGGACGTTGGGTCATTGTGGCCCCGACCAATAGTCCGCCATTACTACCTCCGCGAATGGCTAAATACTCCTTGGAAGTATACTTGTTGGCAATCAGGTATTCGGCAGCTGCGATAAAGTCATCAAAAACATTTTGTTTTTTTGTCTTTATACCTGCGTTGTGCCATTTTTTACCGTATTCGCCACGACCTCGTAAGTTTGGAACGGCGTATATACCGCCTTGTTCCATCCAAACGGCATTGCCGATACTAAAAGAAGGTGTTAGACTAATGTTGAATCCTCCATAACCATAAAGTATGGTCGGGTTCTTCCCGTTCAATTCCAATCCTTTTTTATGGGTAATGAT
>JABDKZ010000233.1 GCA_013001935.1 Maribacter sp. | reverse complement strand
ACCAAGCATTGGGCTGCACCAAAGGGATAATAATCGTCTCATCAGTTCATTGGAGTCCTTGCGCGACATAGGAAATTCGATAATTGTCGTAGAGCATGATCGTGATATGATAGAACGTGCTGATCACGTCATTGACATGGGGCCTGAAGCTGGCCATCATGGTGGTGAAATCATCTCTGAAGGAACCCCCGATGAATTAAAAGCGCACCACACTTTAACAGCCGATTATATAACCGGCGTCAAAGAAATAGCCATACCGGAGAAGCGAAGAAAGGGCAATGGTAAAAAGGTAACATTAATTGGATGTACGGGTAACAATTTAAAGAATGTTTCTATTTCTATTCCATTAGGTCAAATGATAGGGGTGACCGGAGTTTCCGGAAGTGGTAAATCAACATTGATCAATGAGACCCTCTACCCTATTATGAATGCCCATTATTTTAACGGTGTTCGTAAACCTATGCCATACAAATCAATAAAAGGATTAGAGCATATTGATAAGGTCATTGATATAAATCAATCCCCAATTGGCAGAACCCCAAGGTCAAATCCGGCTACACACACTGGCGTCTTCAGTGAGATACGTTCGCTTTTCACTAAAACACCAGAAGCAGCCATCAGAGGGTATAAACCAGGTAGGTTTAGTTTTAATGTCAAAGGGGGAAGATGTGAAACTTGCCGTGGTGGTGGGCTGCGGGTAATTGAAATGAATTTCTTACCCGATGTCTATGTTGAATGCGAAACTTGTAATGGGAAACGTTTTAATAGGGAGACACTGGAAATTAGATATAAAGGAAAGTCAATTTCCGATGTTCTGGAAATGACCATTGATGATGCGGTAGCATTCTTTGAATTGATTCCTAAAATACATCGAAAGTTAAAGACCATTCAAGATGTTGGGTTGGGTTATATCTCATTAGGACAGCAATCAACAACCCTGTCCGGCGGAGAGGCCCAACGAATTAAATTGGCCACCGAACTATCTAAAAGAGATACGGGCAATACTTTTTATATCTTGGACGAACCTACGACTGGACTTCATTTCGAGGATATACGTGTTCTTCTTGAAGTTCTGAATAAACTGGTTGATAAAGGAAATACTGTTCTTATCATCGAACATAATTTAGATGTTATTAAAATTGTAGATTACATCATTGATATTGGCTATGAAGGCGGACGCGGTGGAGGAATGATCGTAGCGGAAGGTACGCCGGAACAAGTAAGCACAGACAAGAAAAGCTATACCGCCAAATTCCTAAGAAAGGAATTGCAATCATCGACAAAGCAAAAAATTACAGAAAGCAAAAAGTAACAAAATAAAAGGGCTTTTTGGCCCTAAAGGAAATAATCGTATGAGAAAAGAGCAGCATCACAAAGGTTGGAATGAAATTAAGATCAATGACTCCTGGGCCATTTTCAAGATAATGGGGGAATTCGTAACGGGATTTGAAAAAATGAGCGCCATTGGTCCTTGTGTATCTATATTCGGATCGGCGCGTACCAGAGAAAATATGGAGTACTATAAACTAGCTGTGCAGATTACCAAAAGTATTTCTGAAGCTGGTTATGGTATTATAACGGGTGGTGGCCCTGGGATCATGGAAGCTGGTAACAGAGGTGCACATCTGGCAGGGGGTACTTCGGTAGGACTTAATATAGATTTACCTTTTGAACAACATGACAATCCGTATATTGATAGTGATAAAAGCTTGGATTTTGATTATTTCTTCGTCCGTAAAGTAATGTTCGTCAAGTATTCCCAAGGTTTTGTGGTATTGCCAGGAGGGTTTGGAACTTTAGACGAATTATTTGAAGCAATCACCCTGATTCAAACCAATAAAATCGAAAAGTTCCCCATTATTCTTGTGGGTAGCAAATTTTGGAGCGGCCTACTTGAATGGATTAAGGGAACAATGCTTGATGCAGGTAATATCAGTCCAGAAGATTTGGACTTGATTAAAATAGTGGATGATGAAAAAGAAGTTGTAAATATTTTGGACACCTTCTACAAGGGTCGTGCATTAACTCCAAATTTCTAAAACAGTTTTTTGAAGCAGATTCTATATACTTATTGTTTTATATTAATATTTCCAGTTTTAACAGGCGGGCAAAAGTTATTTGCCCAACATAAAAACACCCTGACCGTAAAGTTAAATGGCGAAACCAAAGAATTAAATATACAACAGGAGTTTGTTTTCAACAATACATCAAAATATCCTTTAGAAGTTCTTTATTTTAACGACTGGGCACACGCCTATTCAAATAAGAATACGGGGTTGGCAGAACGATTCGCGGAGGAATTCAAAAAAGGCCTTCATCTTGCCAAAGAACAGGAACGGGGAAGAACTAATATAATCAGCGTAGTAGATGAGGAATATCGAGGTCTGAATTATGAAAGAACTTCTGAAAAAGAGATAGTTAAGATTGATTTGAGCAAAACCTTATTGCCAGGCAAAAGCATCCAATTATTTATAACTTATACGATAAAGTTGCCGCCAGACAAATACACGCGCTACGGTTATAATAATAGAAATGAATATTACTTAAAAGATTGGTATTTATCCCCAGCTGTTTTTGATGGCAAGTGGCATTTGTATTCCAACAAAGATCTTGAGGATTTATATACAGGTATTACAAGGACAACTGTGAATTTCACCTATCCTGCAGATTTATATTTGACTACCAATTACAGAAACCTTGGCAATTCACAGTTTTCTGGTGGTCAACAGGCGCAATTGGAAGCCATTCAGCAAAAAAACTGTGTGATTCTACTAAGTCCATTCAAAAAGTTTTCTACCCATGTTACGCCTTATATGACCATGGTCACAGATATTGATGCCTTTAAGTATGACAAAATAGCACAAGGAATCTCTATAAATAAAATAGCAAAATTCATATATGATAATCTTGGCAAATATCCCCATTCACAGCTATTGGTAAGTAAGAAGGATTATGACAAAAATCCTTTGTATGGTATTAACCAATTACCTTCTTTTATTAGGCCTTATGAGGAACAATTTCAATTTGAAATGAAATTCCTTAAAACGGCATTGTATAAATTTTTGGAAGAAACAATATTTCTAGACCCCCGAAAGGAACAATGGCTTCAAGATGCCATCGCCAATTATTTAATGATTGCCTATGTAGAAGAGTTTTACCCCAATCAGAAGCTATTAGGTAAATTATCGAAATTACCAGGTGTTCGAGGTTTCAATCTCGCTAAAATGGATTTTAATGAGCAGTATCTTTTTTTGTATATGCTCACAGCACGGAAAAATCTAAATCAGGCATTGCGTACACCGAATGATTCATTGATTAAGTTCAATCAGAAAATCGCTAACAAATATAAAGCCGGCCTCGGACTTGCATACTTGGCCAATTATCTAGGGAAAGATAAAGTTGACCAAAGCATAAAGACCTATTACAAACATTATTCTTTGAACTCGGCCAAAGTAATTGATTTTGAATCTATTCTAAAAAGATCAACAGATATAGATATCGATTGGTTTTTTAACGACTACCTATCAACGGATAAGAAGATAGACTTCAAGATTAAGCATATTGAAAAGCTGGATGATTCCCTAAGGGTTACTATTAAAAATAAAGCAGGCACTAATGTACCTATATCCCTTTTTGGAATAAAAAAGGATTCTATTGTCTCCAAATATTGGTTTTCAAATATTTCAACAGAAAAAACATTCACAATTGCTAAAGGACAAGAAGATAAACTGGTCCTGAATTATGATCAGATTATTCCTGAATTCAATCAAAGGGATAACTGGAAATCATTAAAAGGCTTTTTCTCTAGTAATAAAAAACTGCAGTTTCGCTTTTTCCAGGATGCAGAAAACCCTTATTATAATCAAGTATTCTATGTGCCTGTGCTCGGATTCAATGTTTATGATGGGTGGACCCCTGGGTTGCGAATCCACAATACGACCTTCCTCGAAAAACCATTTCTCTATTCTTTTGCGCCTTCTTATGCACTTAGGGAAAAATCATTCGTCGGCTTTGGCAGTATAACGGTTCGAAACTATTTAAAAAAAAGTGGACTCTATGTGGTTAACTACGGTTTGCGGGGATCTACATCGCACTATCAAGTAAATTCAAGATATTCTACATTTACACCTTCAATTCGTTTTGGATGGCGACCTGACAATTTAAGATCAAATAAACGTGATATTCTATGGCTGCGCTATGTCAATGTTTTTCGGGACCAGAATCCAGATTTAGAAAATATTGAAACCGATCCTGATTATAGCGTCTTTAATGCGAGATATACACATAGTAATAATGGAATTATAGATTATTTTAGTTGGTTTGCCGATGCCCAATACAGCGGGGATTTCAGCAAACTTTCTTTTGAACTTGAATATCGAAAATTATTTGAAAACAATAAGCAATTTAATTTTAGATTCTTCGCTGGTAAGTTCTTGACCAATAATATAGATCCAAATATCACTTTCTTTGATTTTGCCCTTGACAGACCCAATGATTACCTTTTTGATTATAACTACTTAGGAAGATCTGAGGAAACCGGGATTTTTAGTCAGCAGATAATAATTGCTGAAGGTGGTTTTAAATCTAAGTTACCAAATCCGTTTTCAAATGATTGGATAGTCACTACAAATTCAAGTATTAATATTTGGAGGTGGATTGAATTCTATGGTGATTTTGGGTTTATTAAAAGAAAAGGTCAAAAAGAAAGACTTGTCTATGATTCTGGTATTCGATTAAACCTAGTTACCGATTATTTTGAATTATATTTCCCTCTGTATAGTAACAATGGTTGGGAAATTTCCCAACCCAGATATGAAGAAAAGATAAGGTTCGTTATTACGCTAAGTCCAAGAACATTGACTGGGTTATTTACAAGGAAATGGTTTTGATTCATTATCATATTCTCAAATAATACCTCTCAATATTAATTTTTACTAATTTTTAAGTAATTATTTAGCTAATTATTTAACAATATCTAAATATTTTAACGTTTTTCTTCATTGCAAAATCCCCTGAGGTTTGGTATTTTTGTGAAACCAAAAAACGCTAAATGGATATTTCTCCGAAGACCAGTAATGATATTTCCTTTGATGACTTTAAAGCACAAATTCTGCACGACTATGAAATAGCGGTAGTAAGCAGAATCTGTAGCCTAATGGGAAGAAAAGAGGTTCTTACAGGCAAGGCCAAGTTTGGTATTTTCGGGGATGGTAAGGAATTACCTCAATTGGCCATGGCAAGGTCATTCCGGAAAGGTGATTTTAGAAGTGGGTATTATAGGGATCAGACATTCATGATGTCCTTAGGCTTATTAAGTCCTAAAGAATTTTTCCATGGCCTGTATGCAACCACTGATTTAGAAAAGGAGCCAATGAGTGCCGGAAGACAAATGGGGGGACATTTTGTTACCCACAGTCTCAATGATGATGGTACTTGGAAAGACCTAACCCAACAGGAAAATAGCAGCGCTGATATTTCTTGTACGGCTGGCCAAATGCCAAGGCTTTTGGGCTTGGCCCAGGCTTCAAAAATTTATCGCGATATACCAGATATGAACGCATCCAAGTTCTCTACAAAAGGGAATGAAGTGGCGTGGGGTACAATAGGCAACGCAAGCACAAGTGAGGGTTTGTTTTTAGAGACCATAAATGCCGGAGGTGTTCTTCAGGTCCCTATGGTCATAAGTGTTTGGGATGATGAATATGGAATCTCTGTACCGGCAAAATATCATACCACCAAAGAAGATATTTCTAAAATGCTTAGCGGTTTTCAAAGAGATGAAAAGCACAAAGGTTACGAAATTTTAAAGGTTAAAGGCTGGGATTATTCAGCTTTGATGCACACCTATGAAAATGCATCTGATATTGCCAGGGAACAGCATGTGCCCGTTTTAATACATGTTACCGAACTTACGCAGCCCCAAGGACACTCTTCTTCTGGATCCCATGAGCGATATAAAAGTCAGGAACGCCTGCAGTGGGAAAAAGAGAATGATTGCAATACAAGATTCAAGGCATGGATTTTGGATTTGGGCATTTCTACGGAAGAAGAGCTCACCCAGCTTGAACGTGAGATTCGCCAAAGGGTTAGAATAGCAAAAAAAGAAGCATGGTCAGAGTTTTTGGCTGAACACAAAAAAATGAAGAGTACGTTGATCGAACTTTTAGACCGTGCCGCTAGTAAGAGTGCAAATAGTAAGTTTATCATCAGATTGAAAAATGATTTAATCGCCATTGAAGAGCCTTTGAAGAAAGATTTGGGGATTATTTCACGTAAGGCCTTGCGCTATGTATTGGGAGAGGATTCCAGTGAAAAAAATGCATTGATAAATTGGGTAAACCAATTTTTAAAGGAAATGCAACCAAGATTCAGTGATCATTTATATAGCGAAACACCTAATAGGGCCACCAATATCAAAGAAGTAAAACCTATAATCGACGAACAATCTGAAGCTGTTGATGGCCGTATCATTCTAAGGGATAATTTTGATAAACTTTTTGGTAAGTATCCGGAAGCATTGGTTTTTGGGGAGGACAGTGGCGCTATAGGTGATGTAAACCAAGGTTTGGAAGGACTTCAAAAAAAGTATGGCGAAGTACGCATTGCGGATACAGGAATACGTGAAGCAACCATAATAGGGCAAGGTATTGGTTTGGCTTTAAGAGGATTGCGACCTATTGCAGAGATTCAATATCTTGATTATATATTCTACGCCATGGCGCCACTTACCGATGATCTAGCGACCATGCGCTATAGAACTTTAGGTAAGCAAAAAGCACCATTGATTGTTAGAACTAGGGGACACAGACTGGAAGGAATTTGGCATTCAGGCTCACAAATGGGCGGTTTGATTCATCTATTGCGGGGCATGTATATTCTTGCGCCCAGAAATATGACCCAGGCAGCTGGATTTTATAATACCTTAATGAAAAGTGATGAACCAGCTTTAGTCATAGAAAGTTTAAATGGCTATCGGCTTAAAGAAAAAATGCCTTCGAACATTGGGGAGTTCTGTACGCCAATTGGCATTGTAGAAACATTAAAAACAGGTAAGGATATTACCTTGGTTTCCTATGGTTCAACAGTCCGTATTGTACTACGGGTTGCCAAAGAATTGGCTGAGGGCGGTATTGATGCTGAAGTAATTGATGCACAAACCCTATTGCCTTTCGATATTAATCATGAAACCTTAAAAAGTGTCATGAAAACAAATAGATTATTAATTATCGATGAAGATGTACCAGGAGGGTGTTCTGCTTACCTGCTCCATGAAATCATTGAAAAGCAAGGGGCCTATACTTATTTGGATTGCGCACCGCAAACGCTTTCTGGAAAGGCCCATAGACCCGCCTATGGTACCGATGGTGACTATTTTTCAAAACCTAATGCAGAGGATATATTTGAAAAGGTCTATGAAATAATGCATGAGGCAAATCCCCTTGATTTTCCTAAGCTGAGATAATAAAAAATAGAAGCAATAAAAAACCCCACTTAAGCGTGGGGTTATCTTTTGTTAGTTTTTGATTTCTTTTTCTGGTTCTTTCATTGCCGGTGCCTTTGTGTTTCCATCAGCATCGATTTCTATAATATTATCAAATCCGAGTTCATCCAATTTACTGGCAATCTTAGCCCTATCGCCTACCATGAACCAATTCACAGCATCTGGCTTGAC
>JABDKZ010000225.1 GCA_013001935.1 Maribacter sp. | reverse complement strand
GATCAATACCGTCCGTTCGAGGAGAGTTGAGATCTATTTAATGATGACAAAATAAATCTATACTTAAAAAAAAGCCCAATGTAATCATTGGGCTTTTTTAGTTTTATATAATATAAAAATTGTTTATTTCTTATTACCTCAGAGAGGGCGTGATTTTGCTTTTACACAATGGGCTTCATCGCAGTCATTGAGGCCCTCAAACGTGCCCCAACAATTTCAACCGGATGCTCTCTAAGTGCCTTGTTTACCGTAATTAACTTCGCATTGTCAACCCCATTGTCATTCCCTGATCCAAATGGCTTGCCAATAACGTCAGTATCAATTTTTTTCATAAAATCCCCTAGTAATGGTTTGCAGGCATGATCAAATAAATAGCAGCCATATTCTGCAGTATCAGATATTACACGGTTCATTTCAAATAACTTCTTTCGCGCTATAGTGTTCGCAATTAAAGGTGTTTCATGTAGTGACTCATAATAAGCGGATTCCCCAATAATACCAGATTCTGTCATTGACTCGTACGCCAATTCAACACCGGCCCTTACCATAGCTACCATTAATACACCATTGTCATAAAACTCCTGCTCACTGATATTCATATCACCAGCCGGTGTTTTCTCAAAAGCAGTATCGCCGGTAGCGGCTCTCCAGCTTAAAAGGTTTTTATCATCATTAGCCCAGTCTTCCATCATCGTTTTTGAGAAATGACCGCTCATAATATCATCCATATGTTTATGGAATAAGGGGCGCATAATATCTTTCAATTCTTCAGACAATTCAAACGCCTTTATTTTTGCCGGATTAGACAAACGATCCATCATGTTGGTGATACCTCCATATTTCAATCCTTCAGTAACAGTTTCCCAACCGTATTGAATCAACTTTGATGCGTATCCCGCATCGATACCCTTCTCGAGCATCTTATCAAAGCAAAGAATAGAGCCTGTCTGCAGTAAACCACAAAGAATGGTCTGCTCACCCATAAGATCGGATTTTACCTCAGCTACAAAAGAAGATTCCAATACCCCAGCTTTATGACCGCCAGTACCGGCAGCATATGCTTTTGCCTGTTCCAATCCTTTTCCTTGGGGATCGTTATCGGGGTGCACTGCTATCAGTGTTGGTACGCCAAAACCTCTTTTGTATTCCTCACGCACCTCAGACCCTGGACTCTTAGGTGCCACCATGATCACCGTCAAATCTTTTCTAACCTCCATTCCTTCCTCAACAATATTGAAACCATGGGAATAAGACAAGGTCGCACCTTTCTTCATCAAGGGCATAACAGCGCCAACAACATTTGTATGCTGCTTATCAGGGGTTAAATTTATAACCAAGTCGGCAGAAGGCACTAATTCTTCATAAGTGCCAACAGTAAATCCGTTCTCTGTAGCATTCTTAAAAGACTGTCTTTTTTCACTTATAGCGGCTTCACGTAAAGTATATGAAATATCAAGGCCGGAATCCCTCATATTCAAACCCTGATTAAGTCCCTGTGCACCACAGCCTACAATTACAATTTTCTTGCCCTTTAATGCGGATACACCCTCGGTAAATTCAGAAGAATCCATAAATCTACATTTTCCCAATTGGGTTAATTGATCGCGCAATGAAAGTGTATTAAAATAATTTGTCATTTTATATTCTCGTTTTTGATGTTATTTGTCTTGATAAAATTCGTTTAATATTTTGGTAATCGGCATTTCGGCCTTTGTAACCGCCAATCTTCCGGAACGCACAAATTGCATTATTCCATAAGGTTCCAAGTCATCATGCATCTCATCTATCTCATGCCTTCTGCCTGTTTTGGCCAACACGAAAAAATCCCTGGAAACCGTTACAATCTGCGAATTACTTTCTTTGATTATATTTTGGATCTGACGTTCATCAAAAAGCAGGTGCGATTCTATTTTGAATAGTGCCGATTCTTGGTAAATAATCTCATCATCTCTGTGATAATACGCTTTTATCACCTCAATTTGTTTCTCTATTTGTCCAACAATTTTGCGTGTCCAATCTTCAGTCGTATTCACTACAATCGTGAATTTTGAAACGTGTTCAATTTCTGATTTAGAAACATTTAAAGATTCTATATTAATGTGTCGCTTTAAGAATATTCCAGATATTCTATTTAACAATCCCACGTTATTTTCGGAGTATACCGAAATTGTAAACCATTGTTTTTCCATATTTATAACAAAATAAAACCATATCAGTTCCTGCGCAGTGGGGAACCACTAATTTAGTATTCACCGAGAACCAATCGACCGCGCTAGAAAGGACATTGTATTAATATTTTTTTACCACAATTATAAGCCCTACGGACCAATTTATTTTAGTCTAATATCCGACACAGAAGCCCCTGAAGGAATCATTGGAAATACGTTATCCTCTTTCTCAACTTTGACTTCCAGGAAATACGCTTCGTTTGAGGCCATCATTTCTTTAATAGTAGCCTTTAAATCCTTTCTTTCGGTTACCCTTTTTGAAGTTATGTCATAGCCTTCAGCAATCTTTACAAAATCTGGATTACTCATAACTGTTGAAGCATACCTGCTTTCAAAAAATAGTTCTTGCCACTGTCTTACCATACCTAAATGATCATTGTTTAGAACTACAATCTTAACTGGGGTTTTATTTTGAAAAATAGTTCCCAGTTCTTGAATGGTCATTTGGTAACCTCCATCGCCAATGATTGCAACAACTTCACGGTCCATAGCACCCATTTTTGCACCAATTGCCGCCGGTAAGGCAAAACCCATTGTACCTAAGCCTCCAGAAGTTATATTGCTTTTGGTCTGCTTGAATTTAGAATATCTGCACGCAATCATTTGGTGTTGACCAACATCACTAACAATTACGGCCTTATGCTCGCTTGCGACATTAATCTCATTAATTACTTCGGCCATGGTCAAACCATCTTTGGTAGGGTTCAGTTCTTCTTTAATGACTGTTTCATATTCAATTTCATATTTCTCCTTGAACTCGTTATGCCATTCTTCGTGTTTATTCTCTTTGATTTTTGGCAATAACAAGCTTAACGTTTCCTTGCTATCTCCCAATACTGGAATATCTGCGGTTACATTTTTGTTGATTTCGGCCGGGTCGATTTCAAAGTGGATGACTTTGGCTTGTTTGGCATAGGTATCCAAATTTCCTGTTACCCGATCATCAAAACGCATACCAATAGCCACTAGCACATCGCATTCATTTGTCAGTACATTTGGCCCGTAATTACCATGCATACCTACCATGCCTACATTAAGTGGATGGTCCGTATCCATTGCTGAAAGTCCAAGAATCGTCCATGCGGCCGGTATACCCGCTTTTTCTACCAAAGCCTTGAGTTGTTCTTCAGCCTCGCCAAGTATTACCCCCTGGCCGAAGACGATAAAAGGTTTTTTCGCTGAATTGATCAATTTTGCGGCAGCGTCTATAGCATCCATATTTGGCTTTGGAACGGGCTTATAACTACGCACGCCCGTACAATGTTCATAGCTAAAATCCAATTCATCAAATTGTGCATTTTTCGTAATATCTACTAAAACAGGACCTGGCCGACCTGATTTTGCCAAATAAAAGGCTTTTGCCATTACTTCAGGAATCTCCTCTACTCGCGTGATTTGATGATTCCATTTTGTAACTGGCGTGGAAATACCAATAATATCAGTTTCTTGAAAAGCGTCAGAGCCCAGCAAATGCCTTGGAACTTGTCCTGTAATACATACCATAGGGGTTGAATCTATCTGTGCATCGGCCAAACCAGTTACTAAATTGGTCGCTCCGGGACCTGAAGTTGCTATGGCGACACCAACCTTACCCGAAACACGTGCATAACCCTGTGCAGCATGGGTAGCACCTTGTTCATGACGTGTAAGAATATGTGTCAGTTTATCTTGAAACTTATAAAGCTCATCATAAACGGGCATAATGGCTCCCCCGGGGTAACCATATAGTACGTCTACACCTTCCGCCAATAAACAATGTATTATTGCTTCTGCACCACTTATTCTAATTGTAGTGTCTTTTTTGGTTTCTTCTTTTTGCTCTTTCAATGTTTGCATATTCAATAAGTTTCTAAAACTTCAATTTCCCAAAATATATTCGGGATACCCTATACGTTTATATTTCGTCAGTAACACACCCTTGCGAAGCCGATGATACCGTTTTAGCGTATTTGTATAAACTTCCTTTTCTGACCTTTAATGGTGGTTGGATCCAATTCTCTCTTCGCGCTTTTATTTCATCCTCGGAAAGTGCCACCGAAATACTGTTTTTTTCAGCATCAATAGTTATAATGTCCCCATCTTTGAGAAGACCTATCATACCTCCTTCTTGGGCTTCAGGACATACATGACCAACTACAAACCCGTGTGTACCCCCGGAAAAGCGACCATCTGTAATCAATGCCACGTCATTTCCAAGACCAGCACCCATGATTGCCGCCGTTGGTTTTAACATTTCAGGCATTCCAGGTCCACCTTTAGGGCCTTCATAGCGAATTACAACAACATCACCTTTGTTGACCTTGCCGGCACCTATACCTGCATTGGCCTTGAACTCATCATCAAATACTTTGGCCGGACCAGTAAAATGCAATCCTTCTTTTCCGGTTATTTTGGCGACTGCCCCTTCAGTGGCGAGATTGCCATAAAGAATGCGCAGATGTCCTGTTTCCTTAATTGGGTCATTCAAGGGTTTAACGACTTCCTGACCTTCGTGAAGACCAGGTAATTCGGCAAGATTCTCCGCTATGGTTTTTCCTGTAACTGTAAGACATTCTCCATGAAGCATGCCATTATCAAGCATAAACTTCATCACTGCCGGAGTGCCACCCACACGATGCAAATCTTCCATTAAGAATTTTCCGCTTGGTTTTAAATCGGCTAAAAATGGCGTTGAATCACTTATTTTCTGGAAATCATCTAATGTAAATTGTATTTCAGCGGCCTTTGCTATTGCTAAAAAATGTAAAACCG
>JABDKZ010000224.1 GCA_013001935.1 Maribacter sp. | reverse complement strand
CTCCATATATTTCAAGATAGTATTCCCCCGTAAGACCTGAAATGGGTATAATAAAATTACCATTTATTGAGCCAAAATCATTAGTTTCTAAATCAAGCTCAGAAACTTTTTGTCTATTAACGTCGTATAAGGTGACAAATACACTCTCGTTTATGGCAACTTTTGATTTTCCCTTGAAAGTTTCCATCAAAATACCTTTAAAATATAAGGGTTGGCCAGGACGATAAATGCTTCGATCCGTAAACAGGAAAGACTTATAAGTTACGATGTTTCTTTCATCTTTATCATACTTTGGATTTATGAAATAATCACCAAAATAGGCGGTGTCATCACCGGAGCTAATCATTGTTTTAATGCTTGTCCATCTTTTCTTGGGAAATGGAATTTTTACCATCCCTTTGCTATCAGTCGTAAAAATCTTTGTCAGGAAGGCACGATCATAGTTTTCTTGATACGACAATTTTAAACTTGCCTTATGCATGGGTTTTCCATTGTTCCTATCAATAACCTGAAAAATATGCTGCGACTGCGTTCGGGTCTCAACCAATGCCAAATCAGTCACCTGTATGCTCGTATACGCAAAGGAATTGCTTTTCTCTTTCGCCTTAGCCAGAATAATATATTGACCATTTTCTAATTCAGGGACCAATACCTCGATGCTATGGTTTTGAAAGTCACCTTCATTTTTCAATATGGTTTCCCATGATTTGTACATTTTTAATTTTTGAATGAACCCCAATTTCTTGGTTTCTGGATGCAGTTTATCCAATTTTTGTAAATCCCTATTTGAAACCTTGAAAGCGCTTAAATTGAGACTGTCATGGTTTTTGTAGTTGACCAATATGCGCGAAGGTTTGTTTATTGGGAGAAATTGTTCTCCTTTTAGTTGCAGTCTTTTTTCAAAAATTCTTGCTTTAAGATCTCTAGATTTATCAGCTGCATTACTTTTTTGAAATTGCTTTATGATTAAATCACACAATTCAACAGCTTCTTTATGTTTCCATTGGTTTGCTGTATTTGTTTTAGGATTATAGCTATTCCCCTCTTGATTATAAAACGAAGCAATTTCAAAGTTGTAAAGGCCAGAAATCGGCTGAGGTGAGGTAGCCCCTGCAGCATTTTTTAGTAATTCAAGAAACTGCCGATCCTTTTCAGTAAAAACCGCGTTTTGATGTACAAATTTCAGTCGTGCTATATCCACATCCACAAATGCCTTAAGGTCAGTGTTTTTAGTGTGAAACCTTAGCAATTCCTGGTATACCCCTAGTGCTTTGGACTGGAGTGAGGTCTTGTCCGACATGTCCAATTCTTGTTCAATGAATTCATTGGCTTCGCATAATAATTCCGGATTGTTTATTTCGAACTTATTGGCCGGTCGCGTAATATTGTTTTCCGGAGTTTTGTAGAAAGCCAATGCCGTATGTGCCAACAAGTCGTATACGGTGGGGCGATAAACTTCAGAACCTTTTTCATTATGAAGGATAGCCTCGAAATCATCGACCTTGACTTTTTGAAGAAGGGCGGGATTCGCAAGTGAATTTTCAAAATGAAGGTTGATTTCTTCAAATAAAGTGCTTAGGTCCCAAGTCCGAAAGTCTATGGTATCGATTTTGGTCTCGGCCTTTGTGCGATTATAAAATTGATAGCGATTCTGCTGAAAATATTGCCAGTATAAATTCGCTAAATAACTCTCCAATACATTTTTAGTAGGAGCTTCTGATTGCGCTATCCCATCCTTAAAATCATTAATTATCTTCAATTGGGCATCTTCTTCCAAGGTCAATGCGTACTTCGATGAGTATAAAAGTGACTTTACAATTTGTGGTAAATTTTTCTCCCTTTTGGCCTTTTCTGAAATTTTATTTACTAGCGCCAGGGCGGATT
The DNA here is from genome assembly GCA_013001935.1 of Maribacter sp. Classification (GTDB taxonomy): domain Bacteria; phylum Bacteroidota; class Bacteroidia; order Flavobacteriales; family Flavobacteriaceae; genus Maribacter_A. The sequence continues at coordinate 2,215 of JABDKZ010000224.1, read as the reverse complement.
TCGTTAAAGCTTCGTTCTCAAATTTTTGTACACTTATCCAAAGTTGGTCATATGATTCATTGTTTTTTTGGGATTGCGCCATATTTGATAAAAGAATAAGCGTGATTATTAGGGTTACATATTTCATAGTTATAAAATTACATAACAAAGTTTTACAAATCCTGTGCCATTAACAACAATGAATGAGGGAATGGGTTATTTGGATTAGGGAAACTCAAAAAGATATGATTGAGATTTAATAGATACCCCTAAAGGGAACAATTCCCTCCTTGAGGAGGGTGGTGCGAAGCAACCGGGAGGTGTTCAATTACAATGATTTTAACAAGCCACCATCAATGGGGATTTGTGTACCTGTGATATAGGAGGCTTGCTCAGAAGCCAAAAAAGCCACTAGAAAACCATATTCCTTGGGGTCGCCAATTCTTTTTATAGGAACCTGCTGTTCCATAGTGGCTCTTACCTCATCAATTGAAATACCCATTTGTTTAGCCTTTGTGGCATTAAGGTCATTTATACGCTCTGTGTCAAAATACCCAGTTAAGACACTATTCACGGTTATTTGATGCTGTGCAATGTCTGTTGCCAAAGTTTTGGCCCAGGTGACCATTGCAGCTCTTATCGAATTTGATAATGCTAAATAGGAAAGCGGTTCCTTGACAGAAATGGAGGCAACGTTAATAATTCTGCCCCATTGGTTTTTTATCATTTGTTCGAGTGCCAGTTGGGTCGTAAAAACCACACTTTTAAAGAGAACGTCAAATGCCTCTTGATAATCTTGTATGTTCATTTCACTTGCGCTGCCCGCTTTGGGTCCTTGGGTATTGTTTACAAGAATATCTATGTTATTCGTCTCGAAGAAATTGGAAATTGTTTTTTTAAAGTCGCCAAACTTATTGAAATCAACAATAAGATAATTATGCTTCTGACCGACAGAAGTAGGCAAATCGGAAACTAAATTCTTGAGTCTTTCTTCATTTCTGGCCATCAATGTAACACTGGCACCGCTTACAGCCAATTGTTGGGCAATGGCTTTCCCGATACCCCTGCTGCTACCCCCGACCAATGCATTCTTTCCTTTGAGTGAGATTGTCATGACCTTTATTATTTATATTCTTCTCTTGACGGACTAAAAATATCCATTAATTTACAGGCCGTCAAAGCCTTTCCACTGTGAGGAACATCAGGACCAATTACAACCAAATCCCCGGGAACATAAACTTTGGTCATACCATTTAGTGTAAACTCGAATTGGCCTTCCAAAACCTGTAATACCTGTTCATTCATATGTGAATGTTCAGGGACTACAGCATCTTTTTCTACCTCCCAAAAAGCCAAGCTCATATTTAGCGTATGAATGAGTTTGCCATGATAGCCCGGCATGATTTCTTTAGCATTTATCTCTGATAATTTTATATGCATAGTGGTAGTTTATAGTGCTAAGATAAAAATAAAGCATGGGTTTATTATAGGTTTGTGATGCAATTGCCAATACCTATCTTTACACCATAATTCAAGCTTTATGAAGTTACATTTTATCGCAATAGGAGGGAGTGCCATGCACAATCTTGCTTTAGCGCTTCGCCACAAGGGATATGAAATAACTGGAAGTGACGATGTTATTTTTGAACCATCAAAAAGTAGGTTGGCAGACAAAGGTTTACTCCCTGAAACGTTTGGTTGGTATCCAGAAAAAATACATAAAGAGTTAGATGCCGTCATCCTCGGAATGCATGCCAAACCGGACAACCCTGAACTTTTAAGAGCTCAGGAGTTAGGCGTTACCATTTATTCGTACCCAGAGTTTTTATACGAGCAGTCCAAAGATAAAACTCGGGTCGTCATCGGGGGAAGTCATGGCAAGACTACGATTACATCTATGATTCTGCATGTGCTTAATTACCATAATATGGATGTCGATTATATGGTAGGGGCCCAATTGCATGGTTTTAACCGCATGGTGCATCTTACCGAAGATAACGACTTTATAGTGCTTGAGGGTGATGAATATCTCTCTTCACCCATAGACAGGCGACCCAAATTCCATTTGTACAAACCAAATATTGCCCTATTGAGCGGCATTGCATGGGATCATATAAATGTATTCCCGACTTTTGAAAATTATATTGAACAGTTCCGGATTTTTGTTGATAGCATTGTTAAAGGAGGAAGCATTACCTACAATATTGAGGACGAAGAAGTGAAGAAGGTCGTAGAA
>JABDKZ010000148.1 GCA_013001935.1 Maribacter sp. | reverse complement strand
TATCAAAATCGGTAACACTCGGATCATCTGTAATAAGGGCAGAGTTCTCGACGCCTTGATAAGTGGAATAGGCTAAATTTTGTATAAGATCAGAACATGCGTCGATGAAATCAAAGCAATTCTCGGCTACTTGGACCCGTAAACGAATCGAATATGGCGTGAGCCCTTGTTCAACTAAGTTATTGGGAATGGTAAAAACAACAGTTCGAATTGCTGGGTCATAGGTATAAGTGACACCGGGAGGTAACACCATATCTGCAGCCGTAAAATTCACGCCGTTGGGGGGTGCAACATTTACCGGAAGTACATCCCGTATCGTATAATTATCCGCATCATCATTGCCAATATTTTGGAAAGAAAGCACATAGTCCAGAGTTTGACCAAGATTCACGCCTTGCCCTGTAATATCAACCCCTCCAGGGGTATTAACCTTTTTCTCTAGGACGATATTGGGCTCAATAATCTCAACATCAAAAGAGGTAAAGAATACGTCATATTTATCTTGGGTAGAACTTAGTCTTAAAATAGCACTTGTTGCATCGTTGGGGATTACATTATTGTTGGGAACATTTGTCACCGGGAATAAATCAACATCCCACCCCAAAGTATTTAAACTGTTCGGGTTTCGCGCTGTGAAAATATTCGGATCAATGGTAATATTTGAATTGAAAAAATTGTTAGCCGGATTCAACGTACTACTTAGTGGCGTAAAAGAACCATTTGCATTTATCTGAAGCCCGTCTCCACCAATCCTGTTATCCCCTTCTAGAGCTGCTATAGCAATATTTGCATTTACTTGAAAAGGCGCAGGAAGTGTTGTAAATCCGCTTACTGGAATATCAACATCGGGTGCTGCTGAAGCTATACCTGCATAACCATCGAAAGTGGTAATATACTTACTTCCAGGTAGGTTGGGGTTTTCGTAAACCACCACCATGGTCCAACCCCCGGAAATACCTCCCGAAATACTACTTCCTGAGCTTGCATTTACGTTGGCCACAAAATAATCCCCGTCTGGGTTGGCAAGGCCAGTAACAATTGCAGTTACGTCTGCATAACAGGCATAGGGGCTATAATACCCAAAGTCAGCATCGCCATCGCCGTCAAAAAGGATTTCATCGGCCGTAATATCTTGGTAAGCCCCACCCGGTACTTGAAATTTTATATCATCAATAGCACTTCTATCCCCGTTTACATAAACAGCTGACCAATATAAACCAGCGTAACGCACCAAGGAACACCCCTCATCGGGAACATCTAAAGTGGCACTACTTGAACTAAAGGTGGTAGGATCGCTATCAACATCAATATATTGCATATTGAGGTTGTCGTTATAGTCCGATGCATTACCTGTTAAATCGTAAGGGTCATTAGGGCTAGTAGCTGGAATCCACGTAACTTCAGGATCCCATCTCCATCGGCCACCTCGGCGCACCCATCCGCCTTGCCAATAACCGTCATTTTGTCTATTGACGATATTGTTGGCAATAAAAGTCAATTCACCTCGAATATCCGCGGAATAACGGACGTCAAAATCGTTTTTAACTTGGGAAAAGGCTGAAAAAACACCTAAAAAGAAAAAACACGCTAATAAAAGAATTGGGGTCGACTTTATTTTCATTAGGTCAGTAGGTTTGGTTTTAAAGCTATTTGCTTTATATCGCTAGTTTTTTGTTATGGTAGATTTAGAAATTGAAAAATCCGGAAACTACCAATAACAAATATTACCCATAAAAATCAGAGGTGAAATTTAATGTTGTGGTATATGGCAGTTATGTTGTGAAACGCTATTTTTATGGGGTTTGCGGATGTCTGCGATTGAAAGGGAAATCAACTCTTGCTTTTTGTAGGAAATAAGGGTATTTCGTCGATTTCAAAGTCAACCAATAGACGGAGTTGCCTCGCAATAATCTAAATACAGTAGTTTTTTGTTTGGGTATTAGTCTTAAAAAACACACTCAATTGTTGAGGCAATTAATGAAACAAAAGGACTAGTGCACACCTAAGAGCTGTTGGCTGTATATCACTGGAATGTTACTTCAAAGAGCGGATTTCCCAACCTAAAATGCTTGATACAGATCTTTAATTAACCAAATTAGTTAGGTCATATTAGCGCTGGGCTGGATCATGATATGGCCCGAAAATAATCAATAAGCTATAGCCAAAACAGTTTATGCCATTTGGCTAGGAGTAACCCGCATAATCCACATCTTGTCGTCGTATGCATCATTTAGTTTAGTATAGTAAGAAAGCAAGGCATTGTTCCAAGACTGATGACGTTTTAAATATACATACCTGTAATTATTTTCAGGATTGATAAAATAGCTGGCGTTCAATCCGTAGGAGTTTAATAGCTTTACAAATCTATTGGCATTGTTAGGGTTCGCGAATACATTCGCAATGAGATAATATCCTGAATCAACCCCATTGATTATTTGGTTTTTAGGCTGTTGCTTGTTCGCGGCAACCTTGTCTTTCACTATAACATTCTGTTGCAACACATTGGCATCATATTTTGAAGCTTTCTCATTGATTTTAGTTGCGTTATCAACATACGCCTCATTCGTATAACGGTTGTCAACATTCATAATCCACATCTCACCCTCGTAATTTCCATTTAATTTACTCTTGTGCGCAGCAACGGCCTCGTCCCAACTGTCATAACGATTTAAATAAACATATTTAAGACCGTTATTGGGATTGTCTATGTAATCAGCTGCTATTCCTTTCTGTTCAAGGCCATCAATGAATTTATGCATGTATTGTCCGCCTTTGTATACATTGGCAACTACGTAATACCCGTCTTCTACCCCTTGTAAATCCCTGAATTTTCTGCTTTTGACTTTATTTGAGGTAGTTTTTGATATTTTAGATTTGGGTGCTTTTGTTTTTACTTGGGACGGTCTGGTTTTTGCTATTGTTTGTTGTTTTTCGCGACCGTCATTGCTTACATTATTTGCGGCAACCGCTACATTGGCCTTTTCTCCCAAGAATAGTTTTTCTGCTTTCTCTTCCAAGTCGGGCCGCTCGCCATTTGTTTCGTTTCTAACCATGCGCATCACCATTTCAAAACGTTTTTCAAGGTCTTTTTTACGGTTGTTTTCCAAGGAATCCTGTCGGAACATTAATTCTTCGATTATAGCGTCGTTTTCAGCCAACTTCCTTTTTAGTTCTTCCACCTCGGCAGAACTTGCTACAGCATCTTCCTGACCAAAGTCATCGGAAACAAGTAAATCATCATCACTATTTTCAAGGAATACGCGGTCTTCCGTTAGGTTAGGTTCAAAGGAATAGGCAAAGGAAATTTCGTGGGTTACCCCAAAATTGTCAAAGTTGTTCGAAAGGCCTTTTTCCATGGTATAACCCAAAGAGAGCCGTTTACTTAGGTTAAAACCTACACCGGCTGCCGCTCCATAGAAACTATCATAGCCCCCTTGTACCCATCCTAATTTTGGAAGGTCAAGTATAAGACTACCACCTAAAACAATATTATCGGTCCCTACTTTTCTGGCTCGAGCCAACGGCATTAGGCGTCCGCCCTCGAGAATACCCGTTGTATTTTCAAATTCATGGGTATATTGCAAGTGTCCAGAAAAGGTTTTATCCTTAAAGGCCGTCACCGATTCGCTCGTCTTAAGGTTGTAATCAAATAGATTTTCTGCGAAAAGACCAAAATCGAACTTATCATAGGAAATATTGAATCCTGGTTGAAAAGATAGTAGATTACTGTCCTGAAGACCAGCCAAAAAAGGATCTTCCTCGACCGTAGTAACACGGTTTAGGTCAAAACCACTATTGTAATAGGAAACGTTGGCGCCAAAGGTGAAATTACTTTTATCGCTCAATTTAACACCATAGGCATAATTGGCCAGCACCCCAAAATTGGAAACCGTTCCTTCCCGTTGGGAATACAGACTTAATCCAAGTCCGGTTCTATCGCTAATTCTACCACTATAACTAAGAAAATAGTTTTGGTTGTTATCGTTAAATTGTACCGATTGGTTTCTATGTAAAAGATTTATATAAGACACGTCTTCCCGAACCGTTGAAAAGGTAGGGTTAATAAGAAACCTATTGTATTTCAACAAGTTCTGGGCCGGAACATCATAGGGTACAAAAGGAGTGTCTTCTTGGGCTCTGACATTGGCCAGAGACGCCAGGAATACGAGTATATATATAAATCTTTTATTAAACATTGTATAATCTTATCTTATTACGGTAACCGTGCCTTGTTTTAAGACCCCATTGGCATTCCTGATCTTATAATAAAAAACCATATTTTGCCTTGGAAAAGCCATTGAAGAAGAAGGCCACGAATTGTTATAGTCGAATACATTTAGGATCTCGGCTCCTTTTTCGTTGTAAATGATAACATTCACATCAGCTCTATTTGAGTATGAATTAGGGAGCACCCATTGATCATTAATACCATCGCCGTTAACACTGATTACATTCGGAACCTTAAAAGTGTCTAAATAGGTAACGGTTATCTGTCTTGCAATTTCACAGTTGTCTATATTGGCAATAAGGGTATAGACACCATCAGTTGTAAAGTTCATTGAACTTGATGTGCCCATCTCAACATTGTCAGCGTCGTACCAGCGATAAGCGGTACCACCACTTGCGGTAACGGTTCTTGAATTACCTTCAGGGAAAACAACATCGCCTGATGGATCCAATGTTATCAATGATTCATCTATTGGCGAAATGGTTATTTCATTAGAGATAAGCGAACAGCCATTTCTATCTAAAACCAATCGGTATGTTCCTGCGGCATTCACATCGAAGGCATCACTTGATGTGTTGATTGAAGCACCGTCTCTCTGCCATTCAAAGGTCTCACCTGATAGTGATGTAGTTGTACTCAAGGTAACAACATCAGAAGCACTACAGTATACAGTACTTGTACTTGCAATTGTCAATGATTCTGAAGTAAGTAATTGTACGGCAAGTGTATTTGAGGTTGTATTGTAGGTGCTAATACTTCCATCAACCAAGTAATCACCATTTTCCGAAATATCGGTTAGGCTAATTGAATTACCGGT
>JABDKZ010000119.1 GCA_013001935.1 Maribacter sp. | reverse complement strand
ATTGAACAATATCACTGTTGGAATGTCATAAGCTTCAGCGGTTGCCAAAAAGCGGTCGATGAAAATCGTATGGGTCTTTGGATTCTTAAGTGTAACCAGTAAGAAAACTTGATCTAAGTTAGAAGCGATTATATGTGTTTGCTTTGAAAGTTTTACTGATTTTCTTATGATATAATTTTTTCTATCACCAATACCAAAGATTATTCCAATTGTTTCATCACCTATACTTTCAATATCAAAATCAACATCATCCCCAACGGCGATGGGATTAGTACTTTTTATACCCTTTATTCGAAATTTTCCCCTGATACGGCATTTGTAAAAATCACCATTGGCAGCCTTCACGGTATACCAGCTTCCTGTAGATTTATATACTTTACCTTTCATTTAGACAGCTGAATCATTTATAATGGGAAACCCACAAAATAACAATTTTTCTAAATAACATTTAATTTATCTTTATGTTATTAAAAACTAATTGTAAAATCAATAACATGAAAAAAATCATTCTATTTGCATGCCTTTTAGGCCTATTTTCTTTCGAAGTAAGTGCCCAAGAGTTTAAGGTTGTTACGAGTGTCGAATCTATAGTGCCCAATGGTGTGGGAAGATCTAGGATTATTAGTGCGCTTGAGGACAAAGACTATCAGGAATATTCAAGTGTACAGACTGAAGAGGACAAAACCCGTAATAAATCGAATAGAAAAGATATACGAGTTAAAAATTTTGAGGAAACCAAATTATTGAACTTCTTTAACGTTGCTGGTATTCGTTTTCAAAATATTGCGGCAAATGATGCATTAATTACATCAAAAATAAACACCATGATCGCCGAAGGTTGGGAATTGGCCTTTGTGACCAGTGCTGTGGAAAGTGATGCCGGAAAAGGAGACGGGTCAGGTATTTTTATAACCCGTTATATATTCAAAAGATAATAACAAAAAACCCTGACGGCATCGTCAGGGTTTTATAATTTTAGTCTTTTATATAGACCCTACCGCCAGCAAGGGTTTTTTTGTTAACATTTCTAGGATTGCCATAAACGTAAACATCACCGCCTGCCTTTACATTTATATCAACCTTGTCAGATGCAAAGACCTCTGCTTCTCCTGCGGCAGTAATCTTGATATCGGTATTGGCTGTTTTTAGATCACGGCCCTCAAAAATCCCTCCTGTATTCAATACAATCCATTGATTTTCAGCCAAGCCTGAAGCTTCCACAATGCCGCCAGTTACCGCACGTACTTCCAAATCAGTAACATCTAAACCTGCTTTTATTTGGGCACCCTCCTGGGTACGTAATTCCAAATGGTCCTGTTTGATCAATTCGTTGCAAACTATCCTTGCCCCCTCATTGCCATCAATTACGTTTAAGTGCTTATAAAAAACCTCTATGAAGGTATCTTCCCCTCTAAATCGCTTATCGAGCTGCATTCTTAATTTAAGGGTACCATCTGAATTCACTACTTTAATATCATGTACATTATCACCTTTTATGGTAATCCTATTTTCATCTGATTTAATGAGGTTCACTTCAATTAAATCAAAGACTTTGATTTTATAAAAGTCCCCTACTTCTTTGTCTATCATTCTTTGTGCTGAAACGGTCAATGAACTTACGACCGCCAAAAGGAAAAGTAATTGTTTCATCATTGTTCTTTTTGATTTCTTTAATGACTAAACTTAAACATGATTGTTACAGTTTTCAAAAAAAATCCCGATTAAAATCGGGATTTTTCTATGCCTGCATTATTTTCTCTTGATGATTTATGGATTCTTGGTGAATGGCCTTGAACATTTTAAGAACAAATTCCTCACTCAAGCCTTTTGATTCCCCTTCAAGTATCATGGCTCCAAGAATTTGATTCCAACGATTGCTTTGAAGTACCGCAACATTTTTTTGCTTTTTAAGTTCACCTATTCCATCGGACACCTTCATGCGCTTGCTAAGGGTCTCAATCAATTGATTATCGATGATATCTATTTGTGCCCTTAAATTACTTAACTTATGCTTGTACTCTGCCTCTTCATCAGTTTCCTTTCTTATACGTAAATCATTCATAATCTGTACCAAGGTTTTAGGGGTTACTTGCTGGGCTGCATCGCTCCATGCGTTTTCAGGATCATGGTGTGTTTCAATGATGAGTCCATCGAAATTAAGATCCAACGCAGTTTGTGAAACATCAAAAATCATATCTCTATTCCCTGTTATATGCGATGGGTCGTTAATGATCGGCAAATCAGGAAATCTAGTCTGTAATTCAATGGCCAACTGCCATTCTGGAATATTTCTATACTTTGATTTCTCATAAGTAGAGAAACCCCTATGAATTACGCCAAGTTTACTAATATTTGCCTTATGCAGTCTTTCAACAGCTCCCAACCACAATGACAAATCTGGATTTACTGGATTTTTGACCAATACAACCTTGTCTGTCCCTTCCAAAGCTTCGGCAATTTCCTGCACTATGAAAGGACTAACTGTTGATCGCGCTCCAATCCAAAGTAAATCTATATCATGCTCTAATGCCAATTCAACATGGGCTCTATTGGCTACCTCGGTGGCGGTTTTTAAACCCGTATCTTGCTTGACCTTCTGTAACCATTTAAGGCCTAGAGCTCCAACGCCTTCAAAATTACCCGGACGTGTTCTGGGTTTCCATATTCCGGCACGATAATAGTTTACATCGGTATCTTTTAGCTCATGTGCTATCTTCATGACTTGTCCCTCTGTTTCTGCACTGCATGGCCCTGCAATTACCAAGGGATGATTTAATCCTAAATCATCTAACCATGTCCTCAATTGTTTTGAATTCTCCATTTTAATATCCTTGTTATTTGTTTAATGGTATTCCTTTTAATATTTCCTTTATCTTATTCGTATTGTTCATTTCATTATATATACCCGTGTAGTCATCTTTGAGTAGCAATTGCTTGAAAGCTTCCAGATTTTGGATGTATTCTACCAAGGTCTCTACTACATTTTCTTTGTTCTGCTCAAAAATAGGTGTCCACATGGCCGGGGAACTTTTTGCCAAGCGCACCGTACTTTCAAAACCACTACCTGCCATATCAAAGATATCCCGTTCATTTTTTTCCTTCTCAATAACTGTTTTGCCTAACATAAATGAACTTATGTGCGACAAATGGGAGACATAAGCAATGTGCTTGTCGTGTGCTTCGGGGTTCATGTACCTGATTCGCATCCCCATTTGTTGAAAAAGGTTCAATGCTTTTTCTTGAAGCTTAAAAGCCGTTTTCTCAACTTCACATATTATATTGGTCTTATCTTGATACAAACCATCGATTGCAGCTGCTGGACCTGAAAATTCTGTCCCGGCAATTGGGTGGCAGGCTAAAAAGTTTCGTCTCTTCGGATGATTTTCGAGACTTTTGCACAGGGCGGCCTTCGTAGATCCAACATCTATAACTACGCAATCGTCATTTACTTCCTCTAATATTTTGGGAAGCTCAGAAAGCATTGCATCAACCGGGATACTCACGATTACGAGATTGGCCAGATTTAAAT
>JABDKZ010000073.1 GCA_013001935.1 Maribacter sp. | reverse complement strand
CTGTAAGACAGCCATTTTATATCGACCTCCGTTTCTTCATCATAACTCCCTTCAGACAGTTTACTTATTTTATCATCTTCATGGTTATAGGTAAGTCGCGTATACCTGTTTTCAAATTGAATACTCTTCGATTGACGAATGCCGTTTAATTTCCATTCTAAATGAATGGGATTACTGCTATTCAGCCCTCCATTTAAATCCTGTGAACGAATTGTAAAATCTACCAAATAATCATCGGGTTTCATTTCATAGCGATATTCCAAATATCTGTTGGGAGCCACTTTCGCCTTCATGGAAAGTACTTGATTATTACCACTGCTTTGCAATGTGGGCTCAAAGAACAAGTCCTTAGTATTCAAAACCCTATTATCAGACGTAGAGAAGTTTAGTCCGAAGGATGCATTGCCATCTTTTACCAAATAAACAGGAACAGAGTCATGTGTAACGAAATTCTTCATTTTGGCCTCAATGATCTGTCCACCTTTATTGCTTATTTTCAGGGAAACCAATTCATTCTCCAAAGTTGTTACTGCATCAGAAGGTGCCGTAAAACCAAATGCCCCGATATTACTTTTATAATTGGCCACTGCTGTGGAATCCTGTAAATTTATTGAGACTGGTTCCTCTTCCTTTATAGTTTGAACCTCACTTTCCTTCGATTCTGCCTCTACTTGTTCTTGTTTTGCCTTCTGGGCCTCTATCTCTTCAGGTGTTGGCTTGTTCTGGTAAAACATAAAAATGAGTATCCCAAAAATGAGTACAAAACCTATGATAGAATTAATATCTAATTTCTTTTCTTCCATTTAAAATTGAATTTTTTCGTCCCACGCATATCGGGAAGGCTTTAAACAGTCAGCAAATATATGTCCAAATGTGCAGATTATGCCATACTGGCATTAGTTTGTTCTTTTTTGTGGATTAAAGCTGCTTTCACCAAACCAACAAACAACGGATGTGGATTTGCCACAGTGCTTTTATACTCTGGGTGATACTGAACTCCAACAAACCAGGGATGATTTGGTAATTCAACGATTTCCACAAGACCGGTTTCCTTATTTATCCCCGAAGCTATTAAGCCGGCATTCTCTAACCGTTCCTTGTAGTCGTTATTGAATTCATAACGGTGGCGGTGCCTTTCGGAAATATCCTTTGCCCCATTATAGATATCCTTCACCAAAGTTTTATCGATCAAATGACAGTCCCACGCGCCCAAACGCATGGTGCCCCCTTTATTTGTAATCGATTTTTGCTCCTCCATTAAACTAATTACGGGGTCCGGTGTGCTACCATCCATCTCAGTGGAATTGGCTTTAGTAAGTCCCAAGATATTACGGGCATATTCTATAACAGCCATTTGCATACCCAGACAGATGCCTAAAAATGGAATACCGTTCTCACGTGCATGTCTAACGGCTTCAATTTTACCTTCAATACCTCTTTCACCAAATCCGGGCGCAACGAGAATACCATCTAGACCGTGCAATTTTGTCGTTATATTCTTCTTTGAAATATGCTCAGAATGAATAAACCTTACATTCACCCGAACTTCATTACTGGCCCCAGCGTGTATAAAGGATTCCAAAATAGATTTATAGGAATCCTGTAATTCAACATACTTCCCTATTAATCCAACGGTTACTTCATGTTTGGGGTTCTTATGGCGATGTAAAAACTCATCCCATTGTTTTAAGTCGGGTGCAGTTATGTCTGGTAAATTTAATTTATTCAAGGCGACAGTATCCAAACCTTCTTCTTGCATTAGAATGGGTACATCGTATATCGTTGAAGCATCGATAGATTGAATAACCGCTTCGCGCCTAACGTTACAGAACAACGCTAGTTTATCTTTTATTTCATCAGAAATCTCATGTTCGGTTCTGCAAACGAGAATATCAGCTTTGATTCCACTTTCCATCAAGGTCTTAACAGAATGTTGGGTTGGCTTTGTTTTAAGCTCACCTGCCGCTGAAAGATAGGGCACGAGGGTAAGGTGTACTACAATGCCATTATTATCGCCCAACTCCCATAACAACTGACGCACTGCTTCTATATACGGTAAGGACTCAATATCACCAACTGTACCCCCTATCTCAGTGATTACAATGTCATATTCACCGCTATTACCGAGTATTTGCACACGCTCCTTAATCTCATTGGTAATATGCGGAACAACTTGTACGGTTTTACCTAAGAACTCACCACGACGCTCTTTCTCTATAACACTTTGGTATATCCTACCCGTAGTTACATTATTGGCCTGTGAGGTTTTTACATTCAAGAAACGTTCATAATGGCCTAAATCCAAATCGGTTTCAGCCCCATCATCAGTCACATAACACTCCCCATGCTCATACGGATTCAATGTACCCGGATCAACGTTGATATAAGGATCCAATTTTTGAATAGTTGTTTTGTAACCTCTGGCTTGAAGTAATTTGGCCAAGGATGCAGCAATTATTCCTTTTCCAAGGGAAGAAGTAACCCCACCTGTTACAAAAATATATTTGGTCTGTGACATGAAGCGTTCGATTGAATACGTAACGCAAACAAAAATACAAATTGGATTAACATATTGCAGGGATTACTTCGGAAATTCTTTTTGAATTCTCCAAATAAGGGGTTCAAGTCCGTTGATTTTAATCTCTAATATGGACTTTAGCAATTCTCCAAGCTTACCTTTAGGAAATCCCCTTTGTTGAAACCAAATCAAATAAGGTTCGGGCAAATCTATCAAATATCGATTTTTAAACTTGCCAAATGGCATTTTATAATGTGCGAGCTCAATTAGATTTTTGTAATCCGAGGTTAGTTCCATTTTATAAATCTAAATGAATTATCTTTAATAACACATAAAAAACCAATTGTAAAATCAATGAAAAGAAGATCATTTATAGGAACCTCAGCAGCAGTGTCGGTAGCGCTTCTCACCTATAAAAAAGCGCTTGCCAATGATATTATGAAAACAAAAACTATGAAACTTAATAACAATATTAACCATAGCGTATGTCAGTGGTGCTATGGAAGTATCCCTTTGGAAGACTTTTTGAAGTCGCTGAACAAGCTAGGGGTTTCTGCCATAGATTTAATAGGACCGAAGGACTACCCCTTGCTCAAAAAATACAATATCCATAATGCGATGTGCAATGGTGCCGAAATAAGTCTGACCGAAGGTTGGTGCGACCTGAAGTATCATGAAACCTTGATTAAGAATTATAAGGAAATGATCCCTATTGTTGCTGAAGCTGGGTATACCAATCTTATTTGTTTTAGTGGTAATCGCAGGGGAATGGATGATGGTGTTGGACTTAAAAATTGTGTGGTAGGCTTAAAACAGATTATGCCATTGGCGGAAAAGCATGGGGTCATAATCCAAATGGAATTGTTGAACAGTAAAGTTGATCACCCTGATTATATGTGCGACCATTCACAATGGGGGGTTGCACTATGTAAGCAATTGGGATCCACTAATTTTAAACTGCTTTATGATATTTACCATATGCAGATTATGGAAGGAGATGTCATACGAACCATTCAAAAGCATCATGAATATATTGGGCATTACCATACTGGTGGTAATCCTGGGCGAAACGAAATAGATGAAACCCAGGAATTATTCTATCCTGCTATCATGAAGGCAATTATAGAAACGGGATTTAAAGGACATGTGGCCCAAGAATTTGTACCTACATGGGAAGATAAAATAGCTGCATTACAACAGGGTATAACTATTTGCGACGTATAAATTATTGGCAATTTAACTAAAAAGCCAATTTATAATCTTTAGGGGGCATCTACTTGTGTAAGGCTTCCCGGACTTTCTTGTTCCACATTAACTGTTGATCCACATCCCGGGAAAAGTTGGTCTGGTCATCGTACAGATTTTGAAATTCCTGTAATTCTTGCAATACCTCTTTATATATCTCCTTGACCTCAGCCTTTACATTTTGCGTAAATGAAGTGGATGCCAATCGGCTTCTCATTTTCCGTGCATAAAGCTCAGAAATATCGAAATGCAATTGCTCATGGCTTAGGATCAAAGAATCGCACAAACTAGGTTGATACCAGGATTTTTGTGGATAAAAAAAAGTGTTCACCTCATAATCAAGCTCAATTTCACCATTTAATGCGGATGTTGAGAATTGATATGAAATACCACTGGCTGTGGTTGCTGCCGCCCGATCATTATTTGGGGATTTACCTTTAAAATCTTCCCATGTCAATTTATAATCAGGGCTCCATTCAATAGTTTCATACTCTTGGGTTTCAATATTTCCAAGAACTATAAAAAAAATGCAGCATATTATGTACTTTAAAGTACCCAAGCGTAGGAGATTTCTTTTTCGATATCAGGGTGCAAGCTATAATGAACCGGACAAGTATTGGCGGTGTGTTCCAATATTTTGCGATTCTTTTCTGAAACATTTGAAGGTAAACTTAATTTTACTTCAATTTTGGATATCCGTCGGGGGTTGGCCCCCATATGTTTTGTAACCTCAGCTGTGGAATTCGTTAAATCAACTTCAAGTCCTTTGGCTTTAATGCCCATCATAGTGATCATACAACTGGCCAAGCCAGTAGCAACAGTATCGGTAGGTGAAAATGCCTCCCCTAAACCGTTATTATCTATTGGGGCATCGGTTATGAATGAATCCCCTGACCGTAAATGTACAGATTTGGTCCGCAACTTCCCTGTATAGGTTACTTTTGATGTCATTATCAATCCTTTAATTCAACCACTGTTAAATCCTCGATAGCCATAATATAGGAAGCCTGATTAAAATATCCGGAAGTCACATCTTTTTCATAAGAGAATTTATTCCCGGTGTACTCGGTTTCCCCAATTATTTTGGAAACACCCATTAAATTGTTTTTATAGGCCAATTTTAATAAAAGGTCATAAGTAAGATCAAAACCACGAACCGCGTAGCGATCAGGAATATCACCAAAACGTTTACTATAGGCCTTAAAGAAAGCGCTATTTCTGGCTTCCCTGAATACTGATGGATACGTAAAATGAAGGTTAGACAAATGCGTGCTTGAAATAATTTCATTATCAAAAGCTTTATTCTTATTGGTCGTGAACATTCTTACCTGGACCTTAACTTCACTGAGCTCGGGATCTAATAATGCATCTTCAAAGGCATTCAAAATAGATACCACACTTGAAATCAATTTAAAATTATTGGTTTCAACGAAAACCCAATTTTCAAATTCCTCGGATAATAGGGTTGCTAGTTTCTCCCGGTTTATCCCAATATTTTTTTCCTCTTCCTTTACCTCAACGATTTTTGCATCGGGAAACCTTGACAAAATGAGATCCTTTACAACCTGATTATTCTCATCAGCGATAATTATGATATTTTCTTCTGAAACTTTTCCTTTCACATATTTTAGCATTCTTTCCCTTAAAACCTCATCAGAAGTATATGAAAAATAAACATTGTTCAAACTCAAATCGCTATTCGCTGGAATGGGAGCAATTACGGGAACTTGATATTGTGATGCCTGCACAGCGACTTCTTTTAATGATGGAAGATCCAAGGGGCCCACAATGGCACTTACATCTGTTAAATTTTCGCGCATGAGTATTTCTTTGGTCTTTAGCTGATCTAATTGGTTATCATAGGTTTTCACATCGACCGAAATCCCCAATTTTGCGATTGAATCAATGGCGATCAAGGCACCAGAATAAAGCCCAAGACTATACTTTAGGCTATTTCTATTTTCTATGGATTCAATTACCGATTCCTTATCATTTAAGTTCAAACGGTTTAAACGAAACGGAAGCATGAACACCAACTTAGGTCTATTCATGGTATTAATACTATCCAATAGGTTGATTTTATCCAGAACCAGGGAATTGCGGACTTCAAAATCACCAGTTTGGTCTTTTGGAAGCTTTAAGACCATTCCTGCTTTCAAACCTTCCTTTAAATCTGGGTTTAACAGTAATAGGTCTGTATAGGAAATCCCCAATTTGCGCGTCAACGAAAATTCAGTTTGTTTGGGCTTTACCTCATAAAAAATAAAATTATCCGTATTCACTTCCCCGGGATCCCGCTTTATTTCTGGAAGGCGAATGACCATTCCTTCTTTCAATCCACCCTTTTCTACAATCTCGGGATTCAAGCGAACAACTTCGTCTGATTTAACATTGAATTCTTTTTCCAAACGGTAGAAGTTCATTTTCGCGGGCACCGTGTACGAAATATACAATTGCGTTTCCTGTTCTTCAATTGATCTTCCCAAAGGTTTTGGCATTCTTAATTCCTGTCTTTCAGCCAGGTAACTCGAATTTTTTGAAAGTTCAGGATTCAATACCAACATGCTATCAATCGTAATTCCATACTTATGGGCGATACTCCAACGGGTTTCTTTAGGAGCTACGGTATAGGTCTCAAAATCATCCTCATTAATGGCATTCTCATCAGGTTTTACCCTTATATACTTGGGTATTTTAAGTTTCATTCCCTTTTTAAGGAGCGAAGAATACAGTTCAGTATTGTATTTTTTAATATCCTCCTCGGTAATATGATATCGTTGGGAAATTCCAAATAATGTTTCTCGTTTCCTGACCCTGTGCGTGGTAAAACCAATAGGTTCATCCTGTTCTGGTCTTTCTTCCTTGACCATAGGTACAGCCTTACCCTTAACGGTATCGGCCTTTATCCCAGAAACCTTTGCACCAACAGGTATTACCAAAATGGTGTTGGGTACTACGTCATCACCTTGCTTAATCTCTTTGTTATAGCTTAGTATGTTATAAGGTGTAACTTTATACTGCTTGGCAATACTTTCTAAAGTTTCGCCTTCCTTAACGGCATGCGTAGTGAATTTTTGAGCTGTTGCCTTGCACCCTATTACGATAAATAAAAGCAGGACAATTATATTCCTTACTAATTGGTTCATACTTATTCCCATTCTATAGTGGCCGGAGGTTTAGAACTTATATCGTAAACAACCCTATTAACACCCGGTACCTTGTTTATAATCTCATTAGACGTTTTCTGCAAAAACTCATAGGGTAAATCTACCCAATCAGCAGTCATACCATCGGTACTTTCGACCGCACGTAAAGCTACACATTTTTCATATGTTCTTTCATCACCCATTACCCCTACACTATTTACGGGTAAAAGCATAGCCCCGGCCTGCCAAACACTATCATAAAGTCCCCATTCCCTTAATCCATTGATGAAAATAGCATCAACTTCTTGCAAGATCGCCACTTTTTCACGGGTAATATCCCCTAGAATTCGAATGGCCAATCCTGGTCCTGGGAACGGATGCCTTCCCAAGCGTTCATCATCAATCTTCATACTGGCCCCCACTCTGCGAACCTCATCTTTAAACAACATTTTTAAGGGTTCTACTACCGTCAATTTCATAAAATCTGGCAATCCGCCTACATTATGATGGCTTTTAATTGTTGCCGAAGGGCCCCCTGTTACTGAAACCGATTCAATAACATCCGGATAAATAGTACCCTGCGCCAACCATTTTGCGTCCTCTACCTTATGCGCTTCATCATCAAAAACATCGATAAAGATCTTTCCGATTATTTTCCGTTTTTTCTCAGGATCACTTTCTCCAGCCAATGCATCCAAAAAGCGTGCCGAAGCATCAACTCCCTTAACATTTAGGCCCATATGCTCGTACTGATCCAAAACATCTTGAAATTCATTTTTTCGAAGCAATCCGTTGTTCACGAAGATACAATGCAAATGTTTTCCTATGGCCTTATGCAATAAAACGGCAGCAACCGTTGAGTCAACGCCACCTGATAATCCTAAAATGACTTTATCGTTACCGATCTTCGCTTTTAATTCGGCAACTGTAGTATCTACGAAAGCATCAGGTGTCCAGGATTGTTTAAGTCCTGCTAGATGTACCAAAAAGTTTTCCAAGATTAACTTTCCTTGTGTCGTATGATAGACTTCAGGGTGGAATTGAATTGCATAAGTATCTTCCCCTTCTATTCTGTAAGCGGCATTCTTTACGTCGCCCGTACTTGCTAAAACAACTGCGTTAGTTGGTAATTCTTTAATCGTATCGCTATGACTCATCCAAACTTGGGAACCATCGGTGATTTGATAAAAGAAAGGCTCATCATTCTTTATAGCTGTTAGCCTTGCCCGACCATATTCCCTGGTATTCGATGGGGCGACAATACCGCCATTAAAATGTGCCAAATACTGTGCGCCATAACATACACCAAGCAATGGTATTTTTCCTTTGATCTGCGAGAGGTCGGGATGTGGCGCATCATCTGCCCGAACGGAAAACGGAGACCCTGAAAGTATTACGGCTTTATAAACCGACATATCTTTGGGTACTTTATTGTAAGGTTTTATTTCACAGTAAATATTCAGTTCTCTAACCCTTCTAGCGATGAGTTGTGTGTATTGTGAACCGAAATCAAGTATTAGGACGTTGTTTTGCATGGGCAAAAATAGTAAAATGCAAAATTTGTGAAAGGGTCTTTCAGGGATATTTATTCAAGAATTTCGAAACTTATAAACAAGGACGTGCCAATACCTAAGAATGTTTAAAAATGAATTTAAGATCAAAATAGGATTTCTGCCCAAAAAAGTCTACAAATGCTACCGATAACCCAAGGAATTTGACAAGAAAATCCATATCTTTATAGGACATAAGGCACGATCGGTATAACATTTATGCCAACTGCCAATACGTATCATAGACTTAAACTAAGTTTTTATTAGATTTATGCTAACGTGGCGAATGTGCCAAAATAAATAGAGTAACAGCTAATCGATTATTAATGCAAAACCAAGAAAATATGCAGACAGAAGCGGTATATTCAAGTGACCTTACATTTAATTTGGAAATTTGGAAAAGGGAACTAAAGTTTCACAAATCCGAATTGGACATGTTTCAACAAAAACTTGAAGAAATTACGACTAGAGAAGCTATAGGAAAATCCTCATTAGAACTTGAGAGCTTTCAGAATAAAATAATGATTGAACGGAATGCCATTGTTAAATTACTGCATCGCTGTCGTGCTAAATTAGGTAATTTACATAGTGCTGATCATTATAAGAACATTGATGGTCAGTTGCAGTACGAGAAACGATCCCTATATGAAGATCTTAAACATTATATAAAACTGCATTACGAATTTAAGGAAGCCATTATGGACTTCTTCTTAAAATGGCTCTAAGGTGTAGATAAATTATCACAAGCCTAATAAAAAAGAAAAAGCCTCGACCCTACATCGAGGCTTTTTAAATCAAAATCAAAAAACCAACCTAAACACATGAACTAATTAATAACTAAATCTAAATTTCTAATTCATAGCAATTTGTATATATAACAATCAACTTTAAAAATACCCTACTTTTTTTTTGTTTTTTTTATTAAATAGGCCGTCCTTATTGTTCTTAAAATCGTTTAAAAAACTACAAAACCCTTTATAAATAAGCTATTCACTGACTTAAAGACACAACTATTATGTATCTTTATAATACTAAATCGCAATTAAAATGCCCGATAAAATCTTTGAAAAAATAAAAACGGAATTAAAAAAAGGAGCCTTAAAAAAAGGACACTATTTTAAATATTTCACTTTGGCTACCTTAGGAGTAGATAAATTTGCAAGACTGAGACTTGTGGCCTTACGTAATGTTTCAGATGACCTGAAAATGACATTCTTTACTGATAAACGCTCAAGAAAAGTATTGCATATAAAAGAGGACAATAGGGTGAGTATGCTATTTTATCATCATAAGAAACTTATTCAACTTCGTATAGAGGGAGTTGCTCGCATAAACACTGATCAATTTCAGATACAGAAAACATGGGATCAAGTCGAGACTGAAGCCAGAAAAGATTTTATAACCAAAGAGGCACCAGGAAGTATTCTGGAGGATCCTAACGCGCTCGAATTTCTTGAAGAGGGGGATTATTTTTCGATTGTGGAGATTGATCCATTTAGGATCGAATACTTAAAACTCAAGAAAGATGGGCATACCAAAATCAAGTATTCCAGAAATGATAATGGTTGGTCTAGTGAATATCTTGTACCTTAAGCTAACTAGGCTTCCATTGTTGTCAAAATATCCACAATATCCTCGATGGTCGTATCGGGATTAATAAAACAAAATCGTGCAACTGTTTCGGCCTTATCATTTGTAATCCATTTAGTAGGTGTTACCAGGGCAAAACCATCGCTGTGGTTTTTATATGTCCAATTCTTATAATCGTCCGACGTCCATCCTTTACGCCTGAACAACACACAAGAAAGACTAGGTTCCCGTACCAATTCCAAATACTCTCGGTCTTCAATAAGTTCACCTGCCAAAATTGCCAGTTTTATTCCCATTTCAACAGCCCATTTGTACTTATCCGTGCCATGCGTGGCCAGTGAAAACCACAGCGGCAACCCTCTTATTCTTCGCGTCAACTGTATTTGGTAGTCAGCGGGATTAAATCCGCTTGCCCCTTCATCCTTGAATATCTCCAAATAGGAGCCTTCCTGTGAGTGGGCAGCCTTGGCCAATTCAGGATTTTTGTATATCACTGCACCACAGTCATAAGGAGAAAATAACCATTTATGGGGGTCTATGGTTATGCTATCGGCTTTTTCAATGCCATTGAACAATTGGCGAACCGAATCTGCCACCAATGCCCCG
>JABDKZ010000052.1 GCA_013001935.1 Maribacter sp. | reverse complement strand
ATGGTGATGGTAATGATGGCCCAGACCAATCTTGTATTTTCCATTGAAAAATAAACACCGATTACCGCCAAGCAAAAAACGGCCAATCGAAACATGCTCGAGGTATATAATTGTTTTTTTACCTGTGATAATTCACCACTGTAAATCGAAATTTGATTATTGTAAAAGGCTACAAGGTCCTGCATTTAGGAAAAGGCTTTTTAAACGGTCAAAGTTAATGATTCTAACTTAGCTTTTGCTCTTTGCATTTAGCATTGCTATTTGCCCTAAATGGTAGATGTCGTGTTGTGCAACACTTTGTAATATAGGACCGAATGTATACTTTTTACCAGGCACTTTTTTATCAAGAATTTCATCGGTGCTATTGGCCAAAAGGTCTAAGAGTTCTTTTTGGGTATTACGAATTTCTTGTTTCAGTAAATGCCATTCCTGCTCATTTTTGACCTGCACTTTCGTCCAGTCATTTAATTCATCAATAATGATATCATAAGCAGCATCACCTTGTAATTTTTTGATTACAAAAATCCGCCAGTTGATCATATGCTGTAACAAAACCGCAATTGACTTGTTACTGTAATCTTGATCATTAACGCACTGCCAATCCACGGCATCCAATTTTTTCATTACCGAATCACCATACCAGGGTTTGCCATCAAAGCACACTTCCAAATCGTTGATTATATATTCCAGTTTACCCATGCTCTATTCTAAAGTATCGAACTCCGCCTTTAATTTTTTGGTGAATTTTGAAACCACCAGATCATAAGAATGGTCTACCAAATCCATAATCAATTTTGGTGGAAGATTTTCTAGGTAAAGTGTATTCCAATGCACTTTGCTCATATGGTATCCTGGCGTAATTAGACCGTCATGTTCCTCACGTAGAAGAATTGCTTTTTCAGGATTACACTTCAAATTGGCCTGTGACGGTATTCGTTCTAAAGGCACCAAGGCGAACATTTTACCCATGACCTTGAACACCAAGGTATGTTCATCAAAAGGAAACTCTTCTGTTATGCCTTTCTTACTTAAACAATAATCCCTAAATGCTTCAATATGCATAGTCTTTGATTAAATTCCTGTGGAATCGTAAACAATAACCTTGCTCCATAAATGGCTCGCTTCCTCAATAAACAATTTATGTGCGGCCTCATCTTGATATTTTTGTTGGGCTTCTGCCGATTCAAAAGTAACTATTAAAGCGTATGTAAAAGACCCATCAACAACATCCCTACTTGCTTTTGGTGGTTTTCCTATATAATTGGTCTTTGCGTAGGCCGAAGTATTCAAAAACTTCCTTAGCGATGTTTCAAAGGCGATACGATCTTCTTGATCATCAGGATTTGTTAACCAAAAATATACAGTGTGTGCAAAATTGGTATCGAACTTTTCCATGTTATTTTTTGTTTGCCCATAGCCAGTTAGGGTAAAAATCAAAAATAGTGATGTGTATAAAACCTTTTTCATTGATTCAATAATTTCTTTTGCTTTTCAGGAATCTCCAAAGCCGTATAATCCAATTTCCAGCCAATAGTCTCAACAATTTTTTCAATGATCAATACAGCTTCCACCGCCTCGCGTTTAGCCGTATCCATTAATCCGCTTTCAGGTATTTTTTCCAAAATGTGTTTTTTTGCTTCCTTGTTCAACGAGGTAAGGTCGTTGGGTGTAAAGCTATTGAAGATTCCGTTTTGAATATCATAAAATTCCAATTCAGGTTCAATGGATATTACCTGAGGTTCTGGGAAATTGCTCAATATTATTTTCTTCTTTTCATTATCGGCATGCATGAATATCTTTTGCAGGTCATACCCGATTTGGGCTTTTGCATTTATAACGATCAAGGCTTTCTTTTTACTGCTCACCAAGCTCATAAAACGCTCCTTGGTGTTTTCATATTTATAAATTTCGGCAAAATCGCCTTCTACCGAAATAAGCTTGCAAACGCTTTTTATTTTTTCCAATAATACGGTAGATTGATGCTCTGTGAGTTCTTTGCTTTTCTTTTTTCTGAACAATGAAAACATCCAGTACATGGATATCGCACCAAGTATTAAACCCATAAAAACCTCAACAATACTATCCATTTTTGTTTCCTATTTCCCCTAAATGTGTGTACTTAAAGCCCTTGTCATATTTTAAGCCGTAACCAAAAATCCTGTCTAATGAAGCATGTGAAAATAATATAATCCCTGCCAATTGAATGATGGGTAAAGAGAAATACATCCCCGTAAAATATAAAAGAATTGCCAGCCCCTTATGGTGGAAGAGATTATAGGTGAAAGCCCCAATTTTAATATTGAAGAGATAACCCAACATTCCTATATCCGGCACCAAGATAAGTGCTAAAAACCACCACCATTGATAACCCAGTAAACCAAACATGAAGATGCCAAGAACAAACATCATTAGCTCCTCAACTTTTAGCAATACTTTCATAATTCCAATAATTTATATAAAACAGGTCTGCTCGGCGATGCATCATTCTCAAAAGGCGCAACTTGTAAATTAAGAAAATAGGTGCCATCTTCAATAGTATTTGGAACAAAAATCAACTCGGTAATCGTGGCCTCCTTACGCACTTTGCCGTCCATATTCCAAAAAGCTCTATGGCCCAAAAGTGCTCCCCCATCCCTTTCCTTATCCACAGAAGGCAAATCGATCAATAGATGTTCTACCCCTTTATTCACTAAAAATTGGACAGCTTCCTCCAAAAGGTAAGGGGGATTGGTATTGGAATATTGTTTGGAGGTCTTATCCTTAAGATTCGGCAAAGTCCTTATGATCACGGCATCTCTTTTCTTATTTCCAAAGGCATACTGCATTTGCTTTCTAGAGATTATAAAATCATCCTTGAATTTTTCCGGAGCAATGGTTACAACTTCTGCAAAAAAGAAATAGCGATTCAGATTTGTATTTATCGAATGAACCTCCTCTGTTAAATGTCCCACACATTCAGTGTGTGTGCCATGTGCATGCGGACTAAACCAAATATCATTGAAATTAATGGCTGCGCCTTCAGTAACGGCACCGATAAATTCTCCCTCGGTATGGGGTCCTATTCTTGGATGCTCAATATACCAAGCATTGACATTTGTAGCCTCCCCCTTTAATGGTATGGAAATGTCCAAGGGTTTTGTTAAATCAATTGTATGATTTCTGTTATTCACTTTTATGGATGCGATCATATGTTGAATTTAATTTGGGCTCTATTGTACTGGACGGGGGTGAACTATATTTAATTTTAGATTTCCGTTCCGTACAGGAATGACATCTCAATTTAGGTCCAAATTTACCACAAAAAGATCTGAAGCGATTCCGTCAACCAAAAACTTTCCTTTTTTTGTGACCATCAATTGATCTTTGGATAATATCAATAAGCCTTGTGTTACGTATTTATTACTTTGTTGATTTAGATAATGGTAATATTGATTACCATAATCAGCCCGTATTCTTTCTAAAGATACGCCCCAACTCGTCCGCAAGCTGGTCATAATATACTCATTGTATTTATCATTTTTAGAAAGGGTTTCAATGGTCATAGGTAGTTCACCTTGCCCAATTGCCTTTAAATATTTTGGATTATTGTTAATATTCCAACCTCTTCGTTCCCCATCATAGGAATGAGCGGACGGGCCAATACCCATATACTTTTTCCCTAACCAATAGGCCGTATTGTTTTTGGAATAATATCCTGGTTTTCCAAAATTGGAAACCTCATAACAATCATAGCCCTCTTTAGTTAAAACATCAAATAAGAGATGAAAATGCATCTGTGCCTGTGCATCATCAATGGGTTTTACTTTTCCTTTTTTGATAAAATTGGCCAATGCGGTTTTTGGTTCCACCGTTAAGGCGTAACTCGAAATATGCGGAATACCTAATGAGAGGGCCTTTTCAATATTCTGTCTCCAACGTTTGTTAGACATTCCAGGGATACCGTAAATAAGATCTATGGAAATATTATCAAAGAACCTTGTTGCTTCCAGGATGCACTCTTCTGCCTCTTTAGCATTATGGGCACGATTCATCATCTCTAAATCTTGTTCGAAAAAAGACTGCACCCCAATACTCAGGCGATTGACCGGACTCTTGGATAATTGCACCATTTTTTCCTTGGACAAATCATCAGGATTTGCCTCTAATGTTATTTCGGGGTTTTCTGCAACCTGATAATTCGAATAAACCGAACCGATAAGGTCATTGATTTCACTTGTATCCAATGCTGAAGGGGTTCCGCCTCCAAAATAGATAGTTTCAATCACTTCATCTTTACCTTCTTCTTTTCGTAGTTCCAACTCTTTCTTCAAGGCGAAAACCATCGCACCTTTCTTAGCCATACCCGTTGAAAAATGAAAGTCACAGTAATGACAGGCCTGCTTGCAAAATGGAATATGGATATAGATACCAGACATTAAGTTTGTTCAAACATTACAATGAGATAAGAAATAAAAATAGCAAGAAATACATAAGTCGCATAGGCCAACCAATATATCAAGAATGATTTCAAACCAACTTTATAGCGTTGGTTTTGAAAGAACGAGACCATAACATAAACAAAATACGCGCACATGACCAGCATCGCCAAAAACTGGATTTTGGGGTTTATATATTTAATAAAAAAAAGATTCAGTGTAGCTAGAAGGGAATAAAATCCATTTAGATAAAAGGAAACAGCGAGGTATTCTGCCAGCGTATAGCGTTTCCTAAAAAAAAGTTTCATGAATATGGCCATTGTGAAAACAAGAATGAACGCAAGGGATTTGATGTTTTGAAACATATATTCCCTGGCATGGGCGATCAGTTCTGAATCTATCTTTACCTTATCCCCTCCTAGCGGCAGCTCAACATAATCATCAAAGTCTATGACCCATCTTATGAAAAGATAAACCAATGTCGACAAGATAAAGAATGAAATTGGTCTGTAGTATTTTTTCCTTTTACCATTTAGGTATTCCCTTAATAACAAACCGGGATTCTTCGCCAGTTGGCGAAAGGTTAAAGGAAGCGGTGCACTATTAGCAAACAAATTTTCAGTCAGGTCATGAAAAGTCTCACTGAACGTTACTTTAGAAACTGATGAGCGCTGACCGCAATGGGCACAAAACAAATCTTCTGTAATTTCTCCGCAATTTTTACAATATGTGGGAAGTTCCGGATTCACTTTTTAATTCTCGCTTCATTTTGTTTTACAAAAGCGTCCCATCCAGAATAGGATTTGCCTACATCTACTTTTCCCTCGTTATAAAAATGACATACAGCTGCTGCAAGTCCATCAGTACTATCCAGATTTTTGGGAAGTGATTTAAGGCTTAAGGTGCTCTGCAACATTTTTGCTACCTGCTCTTTACTTGCGTTTCCGTTGCCTGTAATTGCCATTTTAATTTTTTTGGGCAAATATTCCGTGATTGGTATTTGTCTTGAAAGTCCGGCTGCCATAGCGACCCCTTGGGCACGACCTAGTTTTAGCATGGACTGTACGTTCTTGCCGTAAAAAGGGGCCTCTATTGCAATTTCGTCAGGGTGGTAAGTATCTATAAGTTCAATTGTGCGTTCAAAAATGAGCTTCAATTTAGTATAAGGGTCATTGTATTTTTGCAGCAACAATTCATTCATCTGAACGAATTTCATTTGCTTATTGATCACCTTAATGATACCGAAACCCATAATTGTGGTTCCAGGATCTATACCTAAAATTATTTTTTCGTTTGACAAGCTTTTTCTAGTTTGAATTAAGTACAATGGGTATCCTAAACTTAGCATTCACCGGAATACCTCTTTTTAACGCTGGGGCCAATGGCGGCAAATTCCTTAAACTTTGCGAAATAATCCCATTGAATTCAGGCATTAAGGTATCAATTGCTTTATCTTTTTCAATATGTACGACAGTTATTTTCCCTTCTTGGTCAATTAAAAAGTCGACAAAAACAGTATTATTTACTTCAGGATCTATAACAAATTCGAATTCCTGTAAAGTGGCCGAAAAGTGGGTTAACAATTCCGATTCAAAACATTCCCTTTGGGTTGTCTTTGAAGTTGATTCGTCACAATTTTCGAACAGGGGATAATTGTCAACATCATTCCAATCAATGGCCAATATTTCTTGATTCACCAGTTTTCGCGTCTTTTTTTCCTTGGATTCGAACAAATCACAGGAAAAACAGCTAAATAAAACCAGTATTGCTATTAACTTACGCATGAACCCTATTTCCATGGCTGAAATTACGATTTTTTGGGGATTCCAGATTCATAGAAAAGCGTAATTAAATAAAAGCTTGTAACAAATACATCTTATCTTAGTCAAACTATAAATTGCTCCTTTTAGCGAAAAAAAAGATCATGGATATCGCCTTACTGGTATTAGGGTTCATACTTATGTTTATTGGGATATTAGGAAGCTTTCTTCCTGTGCTTCCCGGCCCCCTTATGAGTTGGGCCGGCTTATTGGTCCTTTCACTTACAAAGGTTATACCCAATGATTGGTGGTTCCTAGGAATAACTTTGGCCATTGCATTGGTCGTGTTTACTATGGATTACATAATCCCTGCCGTGGGAACAAAGAAATTCGGCGGCACCAAAGCAGG
>JABDKZ010000050.1 GCA_013001935.1 Maribacter sp. | reverse complement strand
GGTATCACTGTTAAAACCTAGAACGGGTCTGATAAAAATCAGCAGGGACAGAACACCGAATATTAATAGTATTTTCTTCATTTTGTGCTTTTTACGAGTATTAGCGCCATATTATCCGGGAAGAATCAATATCAAAACGCTTAACCGCTTAATTTCTATTCTAGTTCTATCATTATTTCATTCTGCAATACTTGCTGACCTACTTTGACGTTGACTGCAGTGATTGTACCTGCTTTTTCTGAAACGATATTGTTTTCCATTTTCATCGCTTCGAGCACCAGCAATCGGTCTCCTATTTTAATAACATCCCCAACGGCTGCATCAAGCGATAAAACTACACCTGGAATTGGGGCTACAATTTTTGTTTTTGATGAGCTGGGATTTACTTTAAGTGGTTCTGCAGGTCTTTTAGACGCGGCACGAACTAACGTAGGAGTTTTTGTTTTCTTGATTTCCTCCTTCATATTTACGGAGTAGGAAGTTCCGTTTACTTCCAAATCAATCTTATTTCCTTCATGCGAAAGAATTTTAACGTTGTAATTGTTATCTCGTATTTTGAATTTAAAATTTTTCATTATTCTTTCTTATTGTTTATTTTGACCAGGTCTATACTACTTTGTGTCAAACTAATACGCATTGTTAAAGTCTTCGATGATGAGTTGCATAAATTTTGGAACTCCAGGGTGAATATAATTTTCTAGCCTGTTTTATGGTCAATATGGCATTTTCATCATCGTGTTGTTCATTTAGATACAAATGAATGGCTGATGATATTACCGCTGCTATTTCACCTGTGAAATCTTCATCTGCCCCAATAGGAATATCCTTAATCTTTTTATCCTTTCCTTTGGTGATAACCTTATATATATATAACATTACTGGTAGCCCAAACTTAAAGAACAATGAAAGGGTCAGTAATGCACAGAATACAATGATCAGACCGGTCAATAAAATAACATAGCCTTCACTAACCTGATCTATTTGTAAACTCATGTTCAATAGCATCATAATGGTAGATTTGAGTGTTTCTTAGGAGGGTTCACTTCTTTTTTATTAGAGAGTAATTCAAGCGCTCTGATAATTCTGAAACGTGTATTCCGTGGCTCAATAACGTCATCTATAAAGCCATACTTAGCGGCCACATAGGGATTGGCAAATTTTGCCGTATACTCATCCTCTTTCTGCTCAATATATTTGGTTTTTTCGTCGGTATCCTCGATTTTTCTGATATTACTACCTTCAAGTACCTCAACGGCGCCTTTGGCACCCATAACTGCAATCTCTGCGGTAGGCCAAGCATAATTTAAATCACCTCTTAGTTGTTTACAACTCATGACATCATGTGCACCACCATATGATTTGCGAAGTGTTATAGTAACTTTTGGCACGGTAGCTTCCCCATAGGCAAATAACAATTTAGCCCCATGAAGTATAATACCGCCATATTCTTGACCAGTACCTGGCAAGAAACCTGGTACATCTACCAAAGTGACTATCGGGATATTAAAGGCATCACAGAAACGAACAAATCGTGCTGCTTTCCTAGAGGCCTCAATATCAAGAACCCCCGCGTAATATTTAGGCTGATTGGCAACGATTCCCACTGGGCGACCGTTGAATCTTGCGAAACCAACGGTGATGTTACGCGCATAATTCCTATGTACTTCTGTAAATTCACCGTTATCGACTAGTATTGAAATAACATTAACAATATCATAAGGCTGATTAGGGTTTTCTGGAATAATATCATTCAAGGCATCTTCTAACCTATCGATTGGATCATCACAGACAATAGCTGGCGGATCTTCCAAATTATTTGAAGGCAGGTAACTCATTAACTTTCGGATCAACAAGATGTTTTCTTCATCGGTTTCCGCTAAGAAATGTGAAACACCGGATTTTGTTGAATGAATATTTGCACCACCCAATTCTTCGGCCGAAACAACTTCGCCAGTTACCGTTTGTACCACTTTTGGACCAGTTACGAACATATAACTGGTTTTGTCTGTCATAATAGTGAAATCGGTTAGTGCAGGTGAATACACGGCACCACCAGCACAAGGCCCTAAAATCGACGAGATTTGGGGAATTACACCGGAAGCCATGATATTTCTCTGAAAAATTTCAGCATAACCCGCCAAGGATCTTACCCCTTCTTGAATACGTGCCCCACCACTATCATTCAGTCCAATTACTGGAACACCAATTTTCATGGCCATGTCCATAATCTTACAAATCTTCAGAGCATAGGTTTCAGATAAAGATCCCCCAAATACCGTAAAATCTTGTGAAAAGACGTAAACAATTCTCCCGTCAATCGTGCCATGACCCGTAACTACACCATCGGATAAAAACCGTTGTTTGTCGAGACCAAAGGATTTTGATCTATGCGTGACGAACATATCAAACTCCTCAAAACTATCGTCGTCCAATAATAGATCTATTCGTTCTCGGGCAGTTAATTTGCCCTTTGCATGTTGGGAATCTATACGCCTTTCACCACCACCCAATCTTGCTTTGGCCCTTTTCTCAATGAGTTCATTGATTTTTTCTTGATTTGCCATTATTATGTTTTAGGTTATCTTATTGCAACTATCAATTCAATTTTTTACATACAAGATGCACTACTCCTTTTTTGAACAGAGTTCGGTAAGTACCCCATGGGTTGATTTAGGATGTAAGAAGCCAATATTCAATCCTTCTGCACCTTTTCGAGAAACTTTATCAATAAGTCGTACCCCGCGATCTTCGGCAGTCTTTAAGGCAGCATCAGTGTCCTTAACTGCAAAGGCTATATGGTGCATTCCTGGTCCTTTTTTTTCAATAAATTTACCAATGGGCCCTTCAGGAGAGGTGCTTTCCAACAACTCAATTTTTGTAGATCCCACCATAAAAAAGGCTGTTTTCACTTTTTGATCAACAACCTCTTCAATAGCGTAGCATTTTAATCCCAGAACCCCCTCATAGTATTTGATAGATTCTTCCAAATTAGCTACAGCTATACCCAAATGTTCAATATGTGATATATTCATTTTTTTAAGATTTTATATTATTTATCGTTTAAACCCCATCAGTATAAAGTTTTCTACCCTTTGTAATCATTGCGCAAAATTATGGTGAAGTAGGCCTAGAATTTATGACAGATGTCATAGAATTTACAAAATTGAATCACCCTACCACATCTATGCTAACTCTGCATTTAAGTGAAGCAATACCGCAATCGTTATAGT
>JABDKZ010000041.1 GCA_013001935.1 Maribacter sp. | reverse complement strand
ATCAAGGAACTTTTAAAACAGTTGTTAAATACCTATTACTTAACACGATTTTTTTTATTTTAGCAAGCATTTCGGTCATCTCATTTAGGACAGAAATCTTTATAAATTACTAAGAAGGGCATGATAACACAAGTAACCAAGGGCATTAAAATATCAGTAAAAACAAGTTTTGAAGGCACTTTCTTCAAAAATTATAAAATGCATTTTGCATTTGGTTATACCATAACCATAGAAAATCAAAGTAAAGATTCTGTACAATTGAATTCGCGGCATTGGCAAATCTATGATTCCTTAAATGAAACCGAGTTTTTAGATGGGGAAGGAGTAATTGGCAAAAAACCTGTTATTGAACCCGGTGAGTCACATACCTACAATTCAGGATGTCTACTAACTTCTCCAGTGGGTGCCATGAAAGGCCACTATAATATGGTCAACTTCAGTTCTACAGAAAAATTCAGGGTGTATATCCCTACATTTAAATTCAGTGCCCCTTTTGCTTTGAATTGATTTTTCTTTATCCTTTTATTTAGTTTTTTATCCATTCCCAATTCAGTACCTTTGGGCAGTTTTTGAATTAAAAAATACAACTATGGGTAAAGGTTTTTTTCAAGTACCAACTGCTATTAATGAGCCAATAAAAAGTTACGCCCCGGGCAGTCCGGAAAGAGAGCAAGTATTAAAACAGTACAAAGCGTATTTTAATGGAAATGTGGATATTCCATTTTATATAGGCAATGAGGAAATAAAAACCGGAAACACCAAGCCTATATCGCCTCCGCATGACCATAAGCACAATGTAGGCCAGTATCATATTGCCGAGAAAGGCCATGTCACCAAGGCCATTCAAAATGCTTTGGATTCAAGAAATGATTGGGCCAACTTAACGTGGGAACAAAGAGCCGCAATTTTTTTGAAAGCAGCTGATTTAATAGCTGGTCCATATAGGGCTAAAATCAATGCCGCGACCATGATAGCTCAATCAAAAACCATTCACCAGGCAGAAATTGATGCCGCCTGTGAGTTCATAGATTTCCTTCGTTTTAATGTAGAGTACATGTCACAGATATACGAGGAGCAACCGGATTCTGCTGAAGGAATTTGGAACCGTGTGGAATATCGCCCGTTGGAGGGATTCGTTTACGCCATTACCCCATTCAATTTTACAGCCATTGCCGGTAATTTACCAGCAAGTGCCGCGATGATGGGTAATGTTGTTGTTTGGAAACCTAGCGACAGTCAAATATTTTCAGCCAAGGTAATCGTCGATGTTTTCAAGGAGGCCGGTCTTCCTGATGGCGTTATCAATGTGGTCTATGGCGATCCAGTAATGATAACCAAAACCATTTTGGATAGTCCTGATTTTGCAGGTTTGCATTTTACAGGTTCAACCTTTGTATTCAAAGAATTATGGAAACAAATTGGCAACAATATTCATACCTATAAAACATACCCAAGAATTGTGGGCGAGACCGGGGGTAAAGACTTTATTCTAGCCCACCCGACCGCTAAACCACAACAAGTGGCTACAGCCATAGTAAGGGGTGCATTTGAATTCCAAGGACAAAAGTGTAGTGCTGCCTCTAGAGTGTATTTACCGAAATCGACTTCGAAAGAAATATTAGAGCTGGTTAAGAACGATGTGGAATCGTTTAATAAACCAGGCTCACCAGAAGATATGGGTAATTTCATTACAGCTGTTATTCACGAAGGTTCCTTTGATAAGTTGGCAAAATATATTGACCAAGCCAAGAATGACAAGAATGCAGACATTGTCGTAGGTGGAAATTATGACAAATCAAAAGGATATTTTGTTGAACCTACTGTTATATTAACTTCAGATCCACATTATACAACCATGGAGACCGAACTTTTTGGTCCTGTGGTTACGGTTTATGTATACGATGACAAAGATTGGTCTAAAACCTTGACATTAATAGATAGCACCTCGGAATATGCATTGACCGGGGCCGTGTTATCAACAGACCGATATGCTATAGACGAAGCTACCAAGGCTTTGCAAAATTGTGCTGGTAACTTTTACATCAACGATAAACCTACGGGAGCTGTTGTTGGACAGCAGCCATTCGGTGGGGCCAGGGCTTCAGGAACAAATGACAAGGCAGGTTCTGCACAAAACTTGTTAAGATGGGTTTCCCCAAGATTAATCAAGGAGACTTTTGTGACTCCTGAGGATTATAGATATCCTTTTTTGGGTTAGCAACATACTATGAATTATAGGCCTGCACCCTTAATTGAGTGTAGGCTTTTTTATGCTTTTCCACTTCTGTGTAGATTCAAAAAACTTCAAGAAAAAACGATTGTAAAAAGCTCATTTTCATTGTGTTAAAAAACAATTATTTGCGTTTCGCAAAATATCTATGTAAATTTAACGTTAAGTAATTGTAAATTTATGGTGACCAATAGTGGATTCGCCTAAAAAAAACTAGTATGACTGAAGAAAGCAAAAATGAAAACATGTCAAATGCAAGTATGTTCTCTTATCTGAATAGAGTGCAGAATTATGTAAAGCGATATGCCGAGAATTGCAGATATTCTTTCAATTCAATGTTGAATATTTAGAAGGTTACCTTTTAAATTTTAAAGGTAAGTACACAACCTTCTTTGTTTCGAAAAAGTCTTCCGTGAAATATTCGGAAAGGTTAAAAGACTGTGCATTTTTATAGTTTTTAAGCTCCTCTGACAAATCCCCTCCTTTCAAGTAAAGGATTCCGTTTCTCCTTTCGTGTGTTGATTCTTTTTTAATTTTTCCTTTTACCCAATGTACAAATGTGGGCATTGCGGCCACCGCCCTACTAACTATAAAATCAAACTGGGTATTTAACTCCTCAACCCTGCAAT
>JABDKZ010000030.1 GCA_013001935.1 Maribacter sp. | reverse complement strand
AGGGGGCGCCATGTTAGAGAGTTTAGAGGGTAAGACCTTACCCGGAATCGCTGCAATATTAGAAGGTTAAAGGCGTTATCGATTAACGGGACTTGCGTTCTAAATACAATACTTTAAGTATTTATATTTTATTCTTTGAAAAAAAAATACGATTTTCGTTAGTTCCCGGTAACTAAAGAACATCTTATGGTTTCATTTAAATACACTTGCCTAAGTATACTACTGGCCATGTTTTTTGCAGTTCCTAGTACTGCCCAAGAAATTAATGATGCTTCAACGAATGGCCTTAAAGCAATCGAGGTCAATACCATTCCATTAGACACCTTGTCCAAGGATATGGAGGGGGTTAAACAGACTGGCCTCTTGCAGGCTAAAAATGCCATTAACGATAATACTTTACCAGTCATAGTCGAAGGGGATAAAAAAACCTATGATTTAAAGGATATTGAACTTGCAGCGAAATACGATAGTCTTTGGCTAAGGGAATTGTATAAGAGCACACCATTTTTTGACGATCTATATAGTGAGGTAGTTGAATTAAACCACAATCTTGTTACCGAAAGTAAGCTGAACACTGACACCCTTAAAATGCGATTGCAAAGGTTGAATCAAAAGACCCCTTTCAATGTTGCCTATAATCCATCTTTGGAGAATGTGATCAATTCTTTCCTGGTTCGTAAACGAGGACTGATTGAAAGGATGTTAACGATTAGTCAGTTTTATTTCCCACTTTTTGAAGAGCAATTAGACAATCATGATATTCCTTTGGAAATGAAGTATTTGGCCATTGTTGAATCTGCATTGAATCCAAAGGCAAGATCAAGGGTTGGTGCTACGGGGCTTTGGCAATTCATGTATAGCACGGGTAAAATGTATAACCTGGATGTGAGCAGTTATGTTGATGAGCGCAGAGATCCCATAAAATCTACCGAAGCCGCCTGTTTATACCTTTCCAAGCTCTATGATATTTTTGATGATTGGGATTTGGCCTTGGCAGCCTATAATTCTGGTCCGGGAAACGTGAACAAAGCGATAAGACGGTCCGGTGGATATAAGAATTATTGGAACATTCGAAGAAATCTACCTCGTGAGACAGCGGGCTACGTACCCGCATTTCTGGCTACGATGTATTTGTTCGAGTACGCTGAAGAACATGGGATTAAGGCACAAAAGGTTGATCGTACCTATTTTGAAACTGATACCATTCACGTTAAAAGCCTGATTACCTTTGACCAAATTTCTGAACTTGTAGGCGTGGGCACCGAAGAGCTGAAGGTTTTGAACCCTTCTTATAAACTGAATATTATTCCCTATGTAAAAGGAAAAAATTACACCTTACGACTGCCAAAAGCAGCCATGGGGAAATTCGTTGCAAACGAAGAGGCTATCTATGCGCATGTGGATCAAGAATTAAAGAAAAAAGAATCGCCATTACCACAATTAGTCAAGGCTGATAATCGAATTAGGTATAAAGTGCGTAGTGGAGATTATCTCGGAAAGATCGCAGCCAGATATGGTGTTGGCGTAAGTCAGATCAAACGATGGAACGGATTAAAAAGCAATAACCTACGTATTGGTCAACGATTGACCATTTACTCCAGAAAACCGGTATTATCCTCTAAAAGTACTTCAAAAAGCACCAAAGCTTCCACAAACAAGGTAAGTCTGGCCGACACAAAAGTACATACAGTTCAGAGCGGGGACTCACTTTGGACCATTTCTAGAAAATATCCCGGAATTAGTATCGAAAATTTACGAGAATGGAACGGTATTAGTGGCAACAATCTAAAACCAGGTACAAAATTAAAACTGTGCGATTGTTCATCCTAAACCAAAATCAAAAATGAAATCTTTTAAGTTACTATTTGCGCTGCTCTTCATCATTATTTTATCCTGCAAAAACGGAGGCAAAAAAACATACCTTCCTAATTCTATAGGAGCCATAAATACATTGATTGTGGTTATGGAGAATGAACTTTGGAAATCCCAAGTAGGGGATAAGGTACGGGAACATTTTGCCGCGTCTTCATTGGGATTAACGATGGATGAGCCCCTGTTTTCAATCATCCAGGTTCCTCCTACTGTTTTTTCGGGCACTGTTCGCAATACCAGATCGGTACTTTTTGTACAAAAAGACTCCTTAAATTTAGCCCATATCAAGTCCGATTTGTATTCCAAACCACAAAAGGTGGCAGTGGTTAAGGGGACAACAGAAAGCGAATTAATTGAAAATCTCGAGAATAAAGCTGATGAATTCATTGCTACCTTCAAAACGCTGGAGATTAGCGAGGCACAAAACAGATTTTTAAGGTCGCTCAATAAAGATGAAGGAATTAAGGAGAAATTTGGTGTTACCTTGAATATTCCCTCACTATATAAGGTAGTGAAACAAGAAGACAATTTTGTATGGGTCGAAGCACAAATACCAAAAGGGACCGTGAATTTAATTATCTATCAAATGCCTGGGGATAGTTTTAAGGTAGATTCAACCTTTGTTCGGGATATTGTTAGCATGCGAGATTCTGTGGGAAGCCTATATATTCCAGGACCTGATGTGCCTGGAAAAAGAACACATATGCGAACAGAACCTGCATTTTCCCCATCTGTTTTCCCTGCTGAAGTTTCTGGTAGAAAAGCGGTAGAGGTTCGTGGATTATGGGATATTAAGAATTACCCTATGGCCGGACCCTTTCTGACGTATATCGTCAACGATAAAACAAACAATAGAAAAATGGTGATTGAAGGCTTCACCTTTGCACCCGCTACAGAAAAACGGGATTATATGTTCGAGTTGGAAGCGATTATGAAAACTATTAGGTTTACTAAATAGACTTAAAAATCTTTCAAAATAAAAAGCCCCGAAGCATTTTGCTTCGGGGCTTTTACAATTTATTTTAGATTTTAAAAATTGCTAAAACCAAATCCTGTGGAAACCCTAAATACAAATGCATAAATAACAATTGCAAGTAAGGCAAAACAAAACCAGGAGAAGACTTTAAAATATCTTCTCATGAATATATTGCTCCAGTTTCTAAAAGCTTCAAAATAAATTTCCTTTACAAGTAATAGTTTTCTCATACGCCCACTAATAATGTTTATTGTTACGACAAAATTCCACATTTGAAATCAAGACTAATAAAAAACAGGATGAAACAGCCAATTTTTTAGACAACGAAAATGGCTGGTTGTAAAAAATCCACTAAGTGCATATTTATGGGTTAAAAGGGCTTTGAAAACAGGGATTTTGAAATAAGTGATTGACTTTTTTAAATAAAAAAAGCGCCCATAAATGGGCGCCTGCATTAGTAAGGTTGGTTTAAATGCCTAATCGAATGCGAATCCTGTGGAAACTCTGAAAACAAATGCATAAAGCATAATTATGAAACTGGCAAAGCAGAACCATGAAAAGGCTTTAAAATAAGATTTGACCAGGGCATGCCCTAGGTTCTTAAATGCTTCCAAGTAAATTTCCTTGATTAATAGTAGGTTTTCCATGTCGTTTGGTTTTGGGTTAAATAGTGCCCCCACTCTTATTATATACAACGGGTTATCAAGCATTTAGGTGCTTTTTGGCCGTACTTTGTTGTAAACGGCAGTGAGATTGTTGTGAATGTTGAATAAGGGTATAAAAAAACCGCGAATCAATAATGATTCACGGTCTTGCTATTACTTGACACTCGTATTTACATATTTACGATGATAAACTCGGAGCGTCTATTCAGTAAATGTTTGACTTCGGTACATCGCACCCTTCCATTACATTCATTGATTAACCTTTCCTCACCGTAACCTTTCGCACTTTGAATACGTCTTGCTTCGATTCCTTTTGAGATAATATAATCCCTGGTTGACTTGGCTCGCCTTTCAGACAAATACTGGTTATACACTCGTGGGCCCCTTGAATCTGTATGGGATTCAATTTTAATGACCATGTTTGGATATTCAGTCATTACCTGTACCAACTTATCCAATTCTTCTGAAGCGTCTTTTCTTATGTATGATTTATCGAAATCAAAGTAGATCATTTCAGTTTTTAACTTTCGAATACCATCTTCAACTGCTATCATTTCTTTTAACCTGCGCAGCGCAACTTCGGTTTGGACCAACTCATTGTCTTTTGTAGTTACAGAAACTTCTTCATCAAAATAATCCCCTTTGGTAATCTTGACTTTATACTTGGTATTCCCTTCCAGATCTTCAAAAAGGAAACTGCCATCATCTTCAGCTTGCATCTCCTTTAATTTGATGTTATTTTCGTCCAGTAGTGTAACCAGTGCCTTGGGCATTAATTCTCCGGTTACAAGCTCAGTAACAACACCTGCGATAGCATTTAGGTTTTCAGGAACCTCTTCAACTACCAGTCGTTTAAAGGAATAAATGTCATCATCACCTTTGCCACCTCTTCTGTTTGAAGCAAAGAATCCTTTTTGATTCTTTTCATTTACAATGTATGAAAAATCATCTTTGTTACTATTGATTGGCTGCCCTAGGTTTTTTACTTCTTGAAAACCGTTCTCCTCATCAAATGCGACTTCAAAAACGTCTAGACCCCCGAGGCCAACATGCCCATTTGATGAGAAATATAGTTTCTCTTCGTTGACAAAAGGGAACATTTCTTTTCTTTCGGTATTGATTTCAGGGCCTAAATTTCTTGGATCCGAAAAAGTGCCATCATCGAGAACATCAACCACAAAAATATCGGTCTGACCAATACTGCCTGGCATATCCGATACAAAATAAAGTAATTTACCGTCTGGGCTAAGCGCCGGATGACCTGTAGAAAAGTCGTCACTATTAAAAGGTACTTCCACGGCATCAGTCCAATCACCGTTTATTTTTTGCGACCT
The DNA here is from genome assembly GCA_013001935.1 of Maribacter sp. Taxonomy (GTDB): domain Bacteria; phylum Bacteroidota; class Bacteroidia; order Flavobacteriales; family Flavobacteriaceae; genus Maribacter_A. The sequence continues at coordinate 48 of JABDKZ010000030.1, read as the reverse complement.
ATATATTTTTAAATGGTTTACCCCTTTTTTATCCCTTTTCAATTTCTT
>JABDKZ010000026.1 GCA_013001935.1 Maribacter sp. | reverse complement strand
ATCGTGCCCCTCCAACCACTCCTATTTATTCACTAAAACCACTCAAAATGGAATTCATTAACAACCTTGTAAATACCCTATCAAATCAAGTCGGGACAATCATTCCAGGCGTAATTGGTGCACTTTTAACACTTATCATTGGATTTTTTGTAGCCAAAATTTTTAAGAAAATTACATTAAACTTATTAGGAAAATCAAAATTGGATGAAAAACTGACAAGCAAATTGGGCAGTGGAATTCGGCTTGATCAATTCCTGGCCAAACTGGTTTATTACCTGGTTATCCTCTATACACTGATTATTGTTTTAAACATGTTGGGCGTGACTGGTGTCCTCGAACCCCTGAATGACATGCTCAATAAGTTTTTAAGTTTTATACCAAACCTGATCGCTGCAGGTATTATCTGTTTTGCAGGCTATATGATTGCCAAAATTGTAAGTGAGGCAACGCATTTTGTATCTGAACGGATTGAAAATTATATTTCCAGTAAAGGGATAAGTATGGGGAGTATTAATATTCCCAAATTGATTAAGCAAATCGTATTCATTTTCGTGTTTATCCCAATCCTGATAGTTGCACTTGATACATTGCAAATGTATTCGATTTCAGAACCTGCAAAAGACATGATGGCATCTTTCCTTTCAGCTGTACCTAAAATAGTTGCTGCGGCAATTCTGCTTGGGTTGTTCTATTTTATAGGAAAGTATATAGTTTCATTCATTGTTGAACTTGCAAAAAATCTTGGACTAGACGATTTTGCTGAAGAAAGTGGGATTTCAAAACTCATGGGTAGCAAGTCATTCAGTTCAACACTGGGGAATATCGCTTTATTTTTCGTTATGTTTCTTGGTACAATTGCGGCAGTGGACAAACTTGAATTGATACAGATCAGTAATATATTACATGATGTATTCAATCTGACAGGTAATATTTTCTTCGGTATGATCATCATGTTTGTCGGTGTATTTTTATCAAATAAAGCACAAGCAGCCCTGGCAGAATCAAAGGAAAATAGTTGGATGGCAACATTTGCCAAGTTCGTAATACTCGGCCTTTTCTTTGCATTTGCATTACACACCATCGGTATTGCCCAGTCGATCGTCAACCTTGTCGTCGGCCTTACTTTCGGTGCAGTCGCGGTCGCATTCGCACTTTCATTCGGATTGGGTGGTCGAAAAGCTGCAGGTCGTCAGCTTGATCACATTTTCAACAGAATAAGAAACGAAAACTAGACGATTTATCCCTTCATATCTATGGACCGGAACCTTAATGTTCCGGTCTTTATTTTTTACACATATGATTCAAATCATTTGTTGATCTAATTCTTATCATTTCATTAACTGGCTGATAGATGGACTTTTAAGCCATAATTTAACAAGAGGACAAAATACATAATAAGGTTTTTTTTAAGAGATTTCATGTACGTTCGACGAAGAGTCGATTAATTAAATTTGAGCTAATCTTCAGAGAGCTTTCCAATCGGGAAGCTCTTCTTCTTTTAAATGCCTGAATTTGTCCTGATATTCCCGGATGAATTTTCGTCGGAATAATATTGAATCCGTAACTTGATCGAGGCAATCATATTTTCCAATAAGATATAAGCTAATCTCAGGATGAAGAGTAAATCAATTACTTATTGGGCTATTACTGTAGCACTGGCTGGATTTCTTTTTGGTTTTGACACTATTGTTATATCCGGTGCAGACCAGCCCATACAAAAGCTTTGGAACACCTCCCCTCTTTTCCATGGTACTTTCATCATGTCTATGGCATTATGGGGAACGGTCATCGGCGCACTTTTCGGAGGCTGGCCATGTAATGTTCTTGGAAGAAAAAAAACCTTGTTCTGGATTGGTATTTTATATTCTGTTTCTGCAATTGGTTCTGCACTGGCCATTGACCCCTATAGCTTTTCATTCTTTCGGTTTATCGGAGGTATAGGCGTAGGTGCTTCATCCGTAGCTGCACCAATATATATATCAGAAATTTCTCCCAAGGAAAATCGAGGGCGCCTGGTCGCCAGCTATCAATTCAATATTGTTTTTGGTATCCTGATCGCATTCCTCTCCAATTACCTTATCGGTAAATTTATCGGTGGAACTGCATGGAGATTTATGCTCGGTATTGAAGCTTTGCCTGCACTGATATATACATACATGGTTTCACGAGTTCCTGAAAGTCCGAGATGGCTGATCATGAAGAAAGACAATCCGCAGGAAGCATTCGACGTACTTGAGGAAATATATACTTTGAAGGAAATTCCCACCCGAATCCAGAATATTTATAAAAGTATCTCCAAGCATAAAGAGGAAAAACTGTTTTCCATGAAACACAGCTGGCCTGTCATGCTTGTGATATTTATGGCTTTATTCAACCAACTTTCAGGCATAAACTTTGTCTTGTATTATGCGCCACGGATTTTCGAACAAGCCGGAATTGCTTCTGACAATGTGCTTGGCGCATCGATACCCATTGGCATTGTGAATTTTGTTTTCACCCTCCTGGGTATGTATTATATTGATCGTGTCGGAAGAAAAAAACTTATGGTTATCGGATCACTTGGATACATCTTTTCCCTCGCGTGTGTTTCGTGGTCATTTACCATCAATGCGCAGGGAATTGCAGTTGTCGCCTCAGTTTGTGCCTTTATAGCCTCTCACGCCATAGGTCAGGGCGCAGTGATATGGGTTTTCATTTCGGAGATATTTCCTAATAAGGTACGTGCATTTGGCCAGTCTTGGGGCACAGGTACCCACTGGGTTTTTGCGGCTATAATTACTTTAATTACACCCATTTTCTTGGATTCCGATAAAGGTATTTTTAAGGACAATCCCTGGCCTATCTTTGTGTTCTTTGCAGGAATGATGGTATTACAGTTGCTTTTCGTGCTTTTCATGATGCCTGAGACCAAAGGCGTTTCACTTGAAGCATTGAGTGACAAACTCAGCGGACGTAAATCTCAAAGCCAGTAAACATTGTTATTCTGTCGTTCAACGATTTATTTAACCATAGGTCTATGCCATATACTTAACATTAGGCATTTAGTCGAAATAATCATCAAAATCGATGATTTTTAGGCAACAATTCCCTACATTGGAGAATAAATAAATATAATCATGGAGCAGGAAATTACTTTTGGTACTAAACTACTCAATGGCTTTTTGAGCATCATGGTAG
>JABDKZ010000023.1 GCA_013001935.1 Maribacter sp. | reverse complement strand
AATCACCATATTTGCCAGTTTCTTCAACTTTACTGTCAATCGCTTCCTTGAGAAAATTCACCTTTTCAGTAGCTGCCAACTTCAACGAATTAACTGTCTGACCAAATTCTTTCTTCTGGTCGTTAGGAACATTTTTAAATTCAGCGAAAAACGCGTTAAGCAGCCCTTTTTTACCTAAATACTTTATACGAAACGCCTCAATCGCCTCCTTTGATTCGGCGGTAAAATTCTCAACTTCTGTTATATGTTCCTTTATCTTATTGATCATGCTACTAGACTAAGAGGACAAATTTATGATTTTATGCCAAGTATAGCATATAATGGCAACATAAAAACCGCGTCTCTGTCAATGACGCGGGTAGGATTTTTAAAAATTTATTGATTAGCTATTGTGCTTTACATGCTCTTTGATCCATACTGCACACTCCTTGAAAGTTTCAAAAATATGTTCTTCGGGTATAAAGTCAGGAATAATATCAATCCGTTCCATCATATATCTAGGCTGGTTTAGTACATCAACAAAAAGTACGGTAATATCCTTCTTGTTCAATTCCTGTAGCACATCTTCCATGGCATATAGGCCCGACTGATCCATATATTGCATTCTATCTAAACGAAGTATTGCATATGACGCAGTGGCGGGAATCTGATCTGCCAATGCCTGAAATTCACTTGTAGAACCAAAGAAAAGCGGCCCTTTTACATGTTTAATGAAAACTTCTTCTTTAAATTCCTCGGGAAAGTTCGCTTCATCGGCCCATGCTTTTTCTTTAGCCAAAGATTTAACATCAGACCTTTCAGCCGTAAGATCACCCAATTTCTTCATGAACATCAATGAGGCAATGACCAAACCAATACCTACGGCATAAACCAAGTTCCAGAATGTTGAAAGTACCAACACAACCAACATGACAATTACCTCTGAACTTAGCTTTATGGGACCAAGTCTGATATCTTTTGGAAGGTTGGGAATCGCCTTAAGTCCCTTATAATCCATTACGGCAATTCCTACCGTAATCAAAATTCCGGCCAAAACTGCTGCAGGAATCTGTGAAGCTATGGGACCCATAGCTAATAAAATCACGAGCAATAAAATACCAGCTATCATCCCAGAAAGTCTTGTCTTTCCACCCGAATTGATATTAACGACCGTTCTTATGGTTGCGCCCGCACCGGGAATACCACCAAATATACTGGCAATTGAATTTCCAATACCTTGACCAATCAATTCTTGGTTCGGTTTGTGTTTTGTTTTGGTCATGTTATCAGCTACAACCGACGTCAATAATGAATCAATAGCCCCCAATAATGCCAAGGTCAAAGCCGTAAAAATGAAAGGTGTTATATCCCCGAGTTTAAATTCGGTAAAGATGCCTAGATTGGGTATGGGAAAACCTTCGGGAATTTTTTCAATGGTCCTATAATCCAGATCAAATCCGAAAGCAACCCCAGATACCAAGATTAAGGCAACAAGTGTACTGGGTACCGTAGTAGTAATACGCTTGAACCCATAGATAATGAAAATTGTGAGCAAAGCTAAGCCTAACTCTAACCAATTAATGTTTTCCAAGGCCCTGGGAAATACTTTTAATGCTCCCATTACACCCGAGGCTTCCTTGGCCGCCAATGTTTTGGACTCTTCCATTATTGATTCTGTCGTTACTTCATTGGCCCTTGCAATTGTTTCTTTAAAGTCTTCCAAAACCAAAATTCCTTCACCTGCTTCTTCCTTAAGAATGTTTTCTAATATTAATTCTTCCGCAAGGGGCTTAAAGGGAGCTACAAATGCTTCATCCTCTTTTGGGTAATAGCCCATGGCCGGTAATATTTGTGTGATTAGGATAATGACGCCAATTGCGGTCATAAAACCTGAAACGACAGGATAAGGAATGTATCTAATATATCTACCTACACCAATGATTCCCAAACCAATCTGCATGAGGCCAGCCAATAAAAAAACCGTTAGAATTGCCGGAAGTGCTTTCTCAACACTACCGTCGTAAACGGCTATAATGCCTGCAATAACCACCATTCTTACCGCGGTCATTGGTGCGGTAGGCCCTGAAATCTGGGTGTTTGTACCCCCAAAGAGTGCAGCAAAAAAGCTAATGAAGATTGCTCCATAAAGACCGGCACTTGGTCCTAAACCTGAACTTACCCCAAAGGCAAGTGCTAAAGGCAGGGCAACAATCCCTGCAGTGATTCCTCCTAGAAGATCACCTCTAAGGTTGGAAAAAAGGTTTTTCATAATGATGGTAGATTAGTTTGTTATAAAGAGAAAAGATAGTATTTTTTAGTAAAAAAAGAAGCCAATGAATACACATTGGCTTTCCTTTAACATTTAGAGCATAGTTTACAAAAACGTAACTTTTCCGTTGTTGATATCATACATCGCTCCGACTATTTTTATTTCACCATTATTCTCCATTTCCTTTAATACAGGACTCATATTTCGAGTGTTTTCAATGGTCATATGAACATTTTTGACGGCAACATCGTTAACGAAATCTATATTTTTAGAATTTCTTAGGCTAGGATCCGATGGCTGGGAAACCGCATTAACTGCCGGTATTATTTTGCCCAATAAAATCGTAAGATTACCTAATTTGGCACCATCACAGGCACCTTTTACTGCTCCGCAAGCCGTATGGCCAAGAATTA
>JABDKZ010000012.1 GCA_013001935.1 Maribacter sp. | reverse complement strand
ATCTTGACGGAATCAAAACATTTGCAGGCGATCAAGAACAAGAGGCGTTTTTAAAAACGACCCAGATTCTTGTCTGTTTATTGCCATTAACCAAAGAAACTTTCGGAATTTTAAATACTGATTTATTCGCGCAATTGCCTAAAGGTGCGCATATTATAAACGTTGCACGAGGTGGTCATCTTGTTGATGGGGAGTTATTGGAAATGTTGGATAACGGTCATCTTTCTGGCGCTAGCTTAGATGTATTCAACGAAGAACCCCTGGATGTCGATCACCCATTTTGGGAACATCCAAAGGTGCATATGACCCCACATTATGCCAGTGTTTCCGATACCGCCTCAGTAGTGCCTCAAATCATAGCAAATTATAGGCGCCTTGAAAGTGGAAAGGAACTCCTGAACTTGGTTTCTAAAACAAAAGGATACTGATATTTAAAGGAAATATAATAAAGCCTAAAAAATTCAAAGCACATTCCAGCATGAGACCGACTAGGAATTGTTCATATTTTGTTAGTATTTCTCTCCCGAAATTTCGTACAAGGTTTTATTTCTATTAATTTTGCAAAATTGGACCCTAAAGAAGCCAAAAAAAACAGATTTGTAGAATAGTTCAAATTTACCTGTTTGGAAATACAGCAAAATACTACTGAGAAGACCCTTTACGATTATCAGTTGCAAGACCTGAATAAGATATTCAATTATCTTGAGGAATCACCGGATAATGCTAATCTATTATATCAATTACCTACGGGTGGGGGTAAGACAGTGGTGTTCTCTGAAATTGCCAGGCGATATATTTCGCAGACCAATAAGAAGGTTGTTGTACTTACACACAGGATTGAATTGAGCTTACAAACTTCAAATATGCTCGATGGTTTTGGCGTAAAGAACAAAATAATCAACAGCGAGGTTAAAGAGCTCAAGGACCAAGATGAGTATATGTGTTTTGTAGCCATGGTTGAGACCTTGAACAATAGGCTACAGGAAGAAAAAGTAGAGATTAAAAATATTGGACTTGTCATTATCGATGAAGCCCACTATAATTCATTCCGAAAGCTCTTTAAATATTTCGAGAGTGCCGTGATCCTTGGAGTAACTGCCACGCCCTTAAGTTCCAATATCAAACTTCCGATGAAAGATAACTATCAGAAGTTGATTGTGGGGGAATCTATAGCATCACTTATTGGCAAAAAATTCCTATCCAAAGCCAATATGTATAATTATGATGTTAGCCTACAAAGCTTAAAATTGGGTATAAATGGGGATTACACGGTGAAGTCTTCTGAAGAATTATATGGGAACCAGAGTATGTTGGGCAAATTGTTGAATGCCTATAATGAGATTTCCAAAGGCAAGAAAACCTTAATTTTCAATAACGGGATCAATACTTCCATTTACGTTTATGAGACTTTTAAAAAGGCCGGACTACCCATTCGCCATTTAGATAACAAGAACAGTGCTTCCGAAAGAAGGGACATCTTGCAGTGGTTTTCAGAAACCCCGGATGCGATTCTTACATCGGTCAGTATTTTGACTACAGGTTTTGATGAACCCACCGTTGAGACCATTATGCTCAATAGGGCCACACGCTCATTGACCCTCTATTTTCAGATGATTGGTCGTGGTTCAAGGGTATTGGCGAATAAGGATGAATTCACGGTGGTGGATTTAGGGAACAATGTTGCCCGTTTTGGAATGTGGGATGCACCGATAGATTGGCAAGAAATCTTCCATTTTCCTGATTTTTTCCTAGAGAATATAAAGAACGATGAGGATATTGAGCGGGAGTTTGTTTACGAAATGCCTACGGAATTAAGGGCTAAATTTGCAAAATCAACGAATATAGAATACGATGTGAAGGCCGAATACAAAAAGATTTTTGCACAGGGTCTAAAGTCTAAAATAGTGTTGGAAAACAGTATTCAACAACATGCCACCATTTGTGTTGAGAATGCTGAGGATGTATTCGATGCACGTATTTTGGCAAAATCCTTGAAAGAGGAGATTGCCTATAGGGTTCGTATATATTCATACTGCATTATGAACAACACAAAGAACTATAAGGAATGGTTAGAGGAAGATTATGAGCGAAAATTGCGTTCCTCGATATCCCGTATGTTCGCTGAAAGAATGTAAGCAATATTATGGGAACCAGTGCCAATAGCTTGTTAATTATAGGTTGTGTTTGGCCAGAACCTACGACTACAGCTGCGGGGAACCGTATGGTGCAACTTATTGAATTCTTCCTTTCACAAGACTACGATATTACATTTGCGAGTACGGCAGCCCAAGGTGAATTTTCGTTGGATTTAAAGGGAATGGGCATCATGACGGAAGGCATTGCCCTAAATTCAAGCAGTTTTGATGATTTTATAGGAACTTTGAATCCCGACATGGTCTTATTTGATCGGTTTTTAGCTGAGGAACAGTTTGGTTGGCGCGTAGTCGAGTTTGCTCCCGAAGCCATCCGGATCTTGGACACCGAAGATTTACATTCGCTTCGCAGCGTCCGTAAAGACTGTTTAAAGAAGAAACGGGAGTTTACTACAACAGCTTGGTTGCAAAGCGATATTACCAAACGTGAAATTGCCTCGATCTATCGTTGCGACCTTTCCTTGATCATCTCTTCTTATGAAATGTTCTTGTTGACCCAGGTAATACCCATTGACGAAGGTCTCTTACTTCATTTACCCTTTCAATTGGATACAATTGATAGCAGGCAAATGACCCAATGGCCAAATTATGAAGAACGCAAGGATTTTGTCTTTATAGGCAATGGCAAACATGCCCCAAATGTCGACGCCATTGTATGGTTGAAAAATGAGATCTGGCCGTTGATTCGAAAATCCCTACCTACTGCCAAGTTGCATGTGTATGGCAGCTATCTACCTGAACACATACAACT
>JABDKZ010000010.1 GCA_013001935.1 Maribacter sp. | reverse complement strand
AAGGAGATACTTTTCATGGAAAAATTTGTTGAGACTGTAAATGGCAAGATTTCCAGAAAGAACACCCTTCAGCAAATTTTGAATTCGTAAGATTTTTCGTTGTACTATTAATTTGTATTTTCAGACTATAAAACAATCCTATGAAAAAACTTACTTTTTTTTTATTTACCGCCTTTTCAGTTGCTTTAAATTCCCAACAGATTCTTCCTGAAAATGAACGTGCAGCTGTAGTAGATGAAATCCTGGCCGATAGATTCAACAATCTGTTGCCTGAACTCATGGATAAAACGAATATTGACATGTGGATTCTTATTTCTAGGGAGTATAATGAAGATCCCGTGCTAAGGACCATGTTACCATCAACTTGGTTAAATGCCAGAAGACGTACGATTTTGCTTTTTTATCGAAACAAGACCAAGAATACGATTGAGAAGTTGGCTGTCGCACGCTATAATGTTGGTGAGAACATTGTTTCAGCCTGGGATAAGGAAAAGGAGCCTGATCAATGGAAACGATTAATGCAGTTGATAGAGGAACGAAATCCATCTAAAATAGGATTGAACTTTTCCAAAGATCATAATATTGCAGACGGTCTTGATAAGACCGATTATGATGAATTTATGTTGAACTTACCGAAGAAATACCATAAAAAGGTGGTTTCGGCAGAGCAATTGGCAGTTCGCTGGATTGAGACCCGTACAGAACGGGAGATGATTATTTTTAACCAATTGGTAGATATTACCCATGATATTATAGCCGAGGCATTTTCTGAGAAAATAATAACTCCGGGAGTCACCACAACAACCAATGTTGAATGGTGGATGCGTCAAAAAGTGACGGATTTAGGGCTAGAGACCTGGTTTCATCCTACTGTAGATGTACAGCGTACCAGTGAGGAATTGGTAGGTCATTTATACTCATTTTCGGGTAGGCCGGATGATATGGTCATTCGACCGGGCGATTTGTTGCACTGCGATTTTGGCATCACTTATTTACGCTTAAATACCGATTGCCAGGAATTGGCCTATGTTTTAAAACCAGGGGAAAGAGAGGCCCCTAAATTTCTTGTCGATGGCTTAAAATCTGGTAATAAAGTTCAGGATTTCTTGACTACCAACATGGTAAAAGGGCGAACAGGAAATCAGATTTTGGCGAAAGCATTGCAAGAGGCAAAAGCAGCTGGTCTAAGACCTGCTATTTATACGCATCCTTTAGGGCTTTACGGGCACTCGGCAGGGACAACCATCGGTATGTGGGATGCCCAAGGTGGGGTTATGAAAGATGATGGCGATAACTATCCTTTAAACCCCAATACGGTATATGCCATAGAATTGAATACAACGATAACCGTTCCTGAGTGGCAACGTGATATTCGCATTATGCTAGAGGAAGCTGGTTTTTATGTCGAAAAAGGCTTTCGCTACGTGAATGGACGGCAGACCGAATTGTTATTGATTCCGCGTGTAAAATCGCATCAAGGAAATTAAATTTAGGCTCAATTTTTGTGGCATAGTAGGATAAAAACAACTTCCTGATGAAAAACATAGTTTGTCTCTTTTCGTTCTTTTTCATTCTTTCCGTTACTGCGAAAAATGCAACACTCAATATTAAAGGGATTGTTACCCATAATGGTTATCCATTGAATAATGTGCTTATCACTATAAAAGATGAGGCTCAAGGTGTTTTTACCAATAAAAAAGGATACTATGGCATTACGGCCAAACCGGGAGATGTATTGGTTTTTAAACATTTGGGTTTACAATCGGTTGAAGTATTGCTAGAGGATGTAACCTCAGTCCTGAACATTAATATGAAGCGGGAGGATGAGCAGCTACAAGAGGTTGTGGTAAAGAAACACAAAAAAAAGAGTCCCACGGAAAGACAGATTGAATACGACCTTAATAGGGATTTGATACGAACAAATCTTGGTATTTTGGACACCCGAAAATCAGGACTATCCATACGGGTAATCAATGGTAGTGATCTTAATAGGGGTGCACCAACCTTTTTAGAAGCTATTCGAGGTCAACTAATAGGAAAGATTTCGTATCAGGGTAGCATATTCGATGAGGATAACACAACGGTAGATTTAAGGGTAACCACTTCTTTATTGGAAGGGCAAAAAGCGGCAATTTATGATGTTGATGGAGTCATTATGGAAACGCCTCCATTATTCATTCCCATTCAAGAAATAGACAGGATTGCGGTCATACGGGGCATAGGTACTTCTGGTCGTTATGGGAGAAGGGGCCATGGTGGTGTCATCGTCATCAATACAAGAAGAGGTATCATAAGTGACCCCAAGGTGACTCAGCGATTTAAGGATTCGCTTATCTATAGCAGGCAACGGGAGGCAAAGACATACACTGCTGTAAACTGGGAAGACGAAACCCCTATTCAACTAAGTAATTTGTTCCTATGTAAATCCGAAGATGAGGCTTTGCAACTTTTTATGGATAAAAGGGCGCACTTCAATAATGCGCCCTATGATGCCATCGAAGCGGGCAATTATTTTTTACAGAAATGGCAAAATACCTTGAAAGCGGAAGAAATCTGGAACGTGATAAAAACCAGGTATGCCAAAAATGCGGTTGTTTTAAAAGCATTGGCCTATACCTATGAAAAGAATGATAAATTGGTTGCAGCAAGGCAAATCTACCAAGTCATTGCCTCTCTGCGCCCCAACTACGCCCAAACCTATCGTGATTTAGCCAATATCAATACTGAACTGGGCAACCAAAATAGGGCCTTAAAGCTGTATGCAGAACAACTTTTGAATAGGTCAGATGTACATCAAAATGCAATGGATTCCATAATTAATATTGAAGCACATAATCTTATCGT
>JABDKZ010000003.1 GCA_013001935.1 Maribacter sp. | reverse complement strand
ATCTTGACTGTAGGCTTAAGTTATGTTTTGGCGGCCTTGAACATTCCGTATCCTTTGGACAACTCTTTTTTGATCAACATCCCAGATGATGTGGTCTCCAATCTGGCTTTTCCAGATTTTTCAAAAGTCATGAAAAGCGATTTTATAGTGGCGGTAGCTGCCATTACTTTAATCGCAAGCATTGAATCGCTACTGAGTATAAAGGCCATTGATAAATTGGATCCCCAAAGTCGGCGTTCTAATGTGAATAAAGATTTGAAGGCACTTGGGCTTGCAACAACCTTAAGTGGATTTCTAGGGGGTCTTAACGTAGTCACAGTGATTGCAAGAAGTTCGGTCAACGTGAATAATGGGGCTACCAACAGATCTGCAAATTTCTTGCATGCCCTATTTTTAGTCGTATTTGTACTTCTTTTCCAAGATCAACTACGTAAAATTCCACTAGCTGCGTTGGCCGCCATATTGGTCTATACAGGCTATAAACTTGCCACACCGAAAACTATTAATAAAATTTCCAAAATAGGTAAGGAGCAGACTGTCATATTCCTGGTGACTTTAATAAGCACACTATTCACAAACCTGATTACGGGCATTAGTGCAGGAATAGTGGTTACTTTTATTATCCACGCAATCATCAATAAGGATGTTGGTTTCTTTCTCAGTCATGTAGCAAAGCCTAATGTTCTTTTATTCAAAGAAAAAGATGGGGACAACTACTATGTAAGTGTCAAATACTTTTGCACATTTATTAATTTTTACAAACTTAAAAGCAAATTGGATGTTATTCCTGAAAATGAAGATGTAATACTGGACTTTTCACTATGTAATTTTGTGGACGACACGGTCATGGAAGGATTGGATAACTATACGGAGACATTTACCAAGAAAGGAGGGAGTATTGAAATAATTGGATTGGATAAACATGAAACCGACTCTCATCATCCATTTGCCATCCGTAAAATTCTTCCACTTGACAAATTGAAACCTATTGAACGTTATTTTACCAAAAGACAATCGTTATTAGAGTCTACTGCGAGCGACTTCAGTTTGTCATATAGGGCACAGAAAAATACGGATACGGGGTTTTTAAGCGATTTTGTCTTTTTCAGAACCAGGGAAATACCCTACACCTATAATACCTTATCTGAAGAGAACCAAAGGTATATGTTGTTCGATGTTGAATTTACCGAAGGCGCTTTCATCGCCAAGGAAGTTGTTAAAACCACGGTCATGCACATAAACCTAGACTGTGATATTCCTGTTTTTACTTTGGACAAGGAAGGGCTGTTGGGTTTTAAATATAGTCTTGCGGGATTTAAGGATATCATCATTGATAAACACCCCGACTTTAATAAGCGCTTTTTTCTAAGCGGTGGGAATACAAATGAAATCCAGTCGTTGTTCAATGATGAATTGATCCTCTTTTTGGAAAGCCACCCTTATTACCATATAGAATCGAACGGTTCATCTTTGCTCATTCTCAAAAAAGAGAGGTTATTAAGCGTACAGGAGGTAAAGGCCATGCTATACTTTGGCCAACAATTTTATAGGTTGGTGCAAAAAGGCCAAAAACAGTTATAATTTGTTAAAAACGGTTAATTAACAAGAACACAAAGGAAATTTCCCCCATGCTTTTCTTAATTTGCAGCCTCTTTATTTAATCTGAATGACATTATACCCCATCGAGACTGGTAATTTTAAATTAGATGGAGGCGCCATGTTCGGTGTGGTGCCAAAAGTAATTTGGAATAGGACCAACCCCGCAGATAGCAATAATATGATCGATATGGCTGCGCGTTGCCTTCTCATTGAAGATGGGAAGCGGTTGATCTTGATTGATACCGGTATGGGTAATAAGCAATCAGAAAAGTTTTTCGGTTATTATTATCAGTGGGGCAATCACACTTTAGATGGTTCACTGTCAAAATTAGGTTTTCACCGCGATGATATAACCGATGTATTCATGACCCATCTTCATTTTGACCATTGCGGCGGAAGCATTCAATGGAACAAAGATCGTACGGGCTATGAACCAGCATTTAAAAATGCGAAATTTTGGACCAATGAAGCGCATTGGCAATGGGCAACTGTTCCGAATATGCGTGAAAAAGCCTCTTTTTTGAAAGAGAACTTGCTTCCAATGCAAGAAAGTGGGCAATTGAGTTTTATTAAAAAAGATGAAGGTGCTTATTTAAGTAATTCTGAATTGGGCTTTGGTATTCTTTTTGTAGATGGTCATACAGATAAGCAAATGTTGCCGCATATTAGTTACAAAGGAAAGACCTTGGTTTTTGCAGCAGATTTAGTGCCAACCGCCGGGCATATTCCTGTACCTTATGTAATGGGGTATGATACGCGCCCATTAATGAGCATGAAAGAGAAACATTTATTTATGAATGATGCTGTAGCCAATGATTATTTTCTGTTTCTGGAACATGATGCACATAGCGAGGTATGTTCACTGAAAAACACAGCAAAGGGAGTACGCCTAGACCAAACCCATACATTCAATGAAATCTTCAATTAAGCCATGTTTGGGGAATTTCGTAATTTTCCCCTCCGATAATGACACACTTCCTTCAAACAAAGACCCCTTATAATCATAGAAACACATTAACTTAATAATTTATACATGACACGTAATATTTCAAAATCCGTAGTAGGGTTCACAGCAGGTATACTTTTAATGGGTTGTGGAGCAACCACAATGATCTCTACCCCCATTGAAAAAATAGACAGCATGCCGCTAAAAGTGACCGACTTGACCGAAAGTCAAAAGAAGTCATGGGGTCATGCCGATCTAGCCTCAGATACCATTCCCGGAATGAGTGTTGATAAGGCCTATCGCGAAATCATTGGTACTAAAAAAGGCTCAAAGGTCATTGTTGCGGTTCTAGATTCGGGCATTGATCTAGAGCATGAAGATTTGGACGGTGTACTTTGGACCAATAAAAAGGAAAGACCCGGCAATGGCAAGGACGATGACAAAAATGGTTATATCGACGATATTCATGGCTATAATTTCCTTGGCGAATCGTATAATGAGCAATTGGAATATGCTAGAATCCTTAGGCTTAAATTGGGAGATGCCGGTTTGCAGGCCAAGGCAAAGACCGAATTAGACAAAGAATATCAACAGGCCCTTGGTAACAAGCAGCAGTATGAACAAATATTACAGGCTGTTGAAAATGCAGATGCTGCTATAAAGCAACATTTGGGGAAATCGGAGTATACCAAAAAAGATGTTTCCGGGATAAAGTCTGAGAATCAAGATATGCAAAGGCATGTAGCTGTATTGACACAGATGTACACATTTGCAGATAGTATTCCCGAGGTATTGGAAGAGTTGAACAATGGCATTAAGCACTTTACCGAACAACTGAATTATAATCTAAAGGTAGATTTTGATGGAAGAAAAATAGTTGGGGATGATCCCTATGACCTAATGGATACCAACTATGGCAATGGTAACCCACAAAATAGGGTTGACGATGAGAGTCATGGCACGCACGTAGCCGGTATAATCGCAGCAGAACGTAATAATGGTAAAGGCGCCAATGGTGTGGCCAATAATGTTGCCATTATGAGTATAAGAGCGGTTCCCAACGGCGATGAATACGATAAGGATATTGCTTTGGGCATACGATATGCCGTTGACAATGGGGCCAAGATTATAAACTGTAGTTTCGGAAAGTCGTTTTCACCAAATGCGGATTGGGTTTACGATGCAATTAAATATGCAGCTTCCAAAGACGTATTGATCGTGCATGCCGCAGGTAATGACGGCGCTAATCTAGATGACCCAAAGAATCCAAATTATCCGAATGATCAAATAAACAATGGATCTGAATTTGCGGATAATGTAATTACGGTTGGTGCTTTAGATCCTGAATATGGCTCGGATATGGTGGCCGCCTATTCCAATTATGGAGCGATAAATGTAGATGTCTTTGCGCCTGGAACAGATATCTATTCTACCATACCAAATAACAAATACGAATTCATGCCCGGGACTTCAATGGCTTCTCCTGGCGTTGCTGGGGTCGCTGCTCTGGTACGTTCCCAATACCCTAGCCTTAGTGCCTCACAGGTAAAGAAAGTTATTCTTGATTCCGGTCTCAGCGTCAAGGCTGCGGTTATTCTTGGAGGTGACGCCTCCAAAAACAACACCTTGGATAAGATCAGTACCTCAGGCAAAATTGTAAATGCGTATAACGCATTGATAATAGCCAGAGGTATGGCCACCGGAAAATAAGACAATTCTTAATTCAGATTTATATGCAATCTATTAAAATAATACTATCTCTTGTACTGCTAAATTTTGCTTTTTTCGTTCAAGGGCAGCAATCAAATGCTTATTGGCAACAGCATGTTGACTATGCCATGGACGTAGCTATGAATGTCGAGAATTATCAGTATGAAGGAACGCAAAAACTGGTTTATACCAATAATT
>JABDKZ010000501.1 GCA_013001935.1 Maribacter sp. | reverse complement strand
GGTTATGGGCCTACTACGAAATACCATAATCTTGTTCCTGAGGTAAAGAAATTGACTAAAAAATTCAATTCAGAACTATTTAAAATGCTTTACGACCAAAAGAATGGTTTGGTCAATGAACATCCTGAAATCAAATTTTATTTTATTGACATCTATACATTCATGAACGATTTTGTAAGCGCAAATAATTTCAATAATGTCCCTTGGAAAGATGATACCTATAAATATCCAAACCCAAAAGAGTACCTATGCTACGATGAATGGCATCCTATGACCCATTGCCATTATCAAATAGCGGCAATGGTTTTGAAAGAACTTGGTATATAACTTTTCTGAGATGGTAATTGCACCTATTTTTATTTTGATAAATTGACACCCAACAATTAACCCATGATAAAATTCTTCAGAAGAATACGATACAATCTTATGGAAAAAGGAAAAACTGGCAAGTACGTGAAGTATGCTATTGGGGAGATTGTTCTTGTAGTTATTGGTATCCTAATCGCATTAAGTATCAATAATTGGAATGAGGAGTGGTCTCTAAAAAAAGCGGAAGCGAATTTTTATCGCAATACCAAGCAGCAGCTCTTGGATGATGCAAACAATATTGCATCAGAATTGGAATACAATTCGGCCTATATGAAACAATTCAGCTATGCCATCAAACTTATTCGGTTGAATGACAGAAGTAAAAAAGATAGTTTAGGTAAGATTGCTGCGAACCTTATCAACTATTCCGATTTTGATGGGCAAGGAAATATTTACGAAACCATGGTCAATAGCGGGGATGTCAAATTACTAAGAAATCCGGCTATAATTGAAAAAATTAGACGTCTGGAAGAAACTTACTATTACCTAAACAGAATGGAAGCCATACATTTCGATGCCGTTATGTCTATGATTCCAGAAATAATAGAAAACGTTCGGTTGTCTACTAACAAAGTTCAAAATGAAGATTATTTATATGGATTTGTTTTTGAGAATCTTTTTGTGATTACTCATAGCATAACATTTGAAAAAGACGAAGTATATAGCAGAATAATCAATGAAATAGATATCATAGTACAACTTATCGATAATGAATTAAACCAATAAATTTGTCTTCTTGCGCAATCCTACATCCTTTTATTTTACCTTTCCCTTCTGTTTTTCTTAAAAATGGTACATTGCAGCCAATAAAAATTCCAATACTATTTTTTCCATAATTCCCGACTATGAAAAGACAATTAACTACCCTCTTATTCCTTACATTATTAACTATAGTAAGCATCCACGCCCAAAAAGTTGAGGTAACGGCACCAATTATAAAAGATGGTGAGGCCCAAATTGTTCCTGCCTTTGAAGACGCCACGAAGTGGATCAGGCATGACCTATGGGTTGAAACTGAATTTGATACCGATGGTGATTCAAAACCGGATAGAATGCATGTCGCCGTAACTAGGCCTGAACAAACTGATACAGAAGACTTAAAATTACCTATTGTATATATCTCAAGTCCTTATTTCGCCGGTGTTGCACCAGATGTCGATGGTGTTTTTTGGGATGTAAGACACGAATTAGGAGAAATGGGTAAAGCTCGAATTCATCCGGAAGTCATTCGCAAAGGAAAAAGACCCATTATTTCAAATTCCCATATAAAAACATGGGTACCTAGAGGATATATAGTAGTACACTCCTCCTCTCCTGGAACAGGTCTTTCGCAAGGTGCGCCTACGGTTGGCGGGGATAACGAATCATTGGCCCCAAAAGCCGTAATCGATTGGTTATGTGGCCGTGCCAATGGGTATACCTCTCCTGATGGCGATGATAAAGTAGTGGCTTATTGGTCGACTGGCAATGTTGGGATGACAGGTACATCCTATAATGGTACAATTCCGTTAGCAGCTGCAACTACAGGTGTTGAGGGCCTGAAAGCCATAATCCCAATTGCACCAAACACTTCGTATTATCACTATTATCGAGCAAATGGATTGGTGCGCTCACCAGGAGGTTATTTAGGGGAGGACATTGATGTACTCTATGATTATATCCACAGTGGTGATGAAGCAAAACGTCCAGGGAATAATGCCAGGGTAAGGGATACTGAAATGAAGAACGGCATGGATCGAATTACGGGTGATTATAATGATTTCTGGGCTGGTCGTGATTATCTCAACGATATGAAACCCATGAAAGCTGCATTATTGATGTCGCACGGTTTCAATGACTGGAACGTAATGCCAGAACATAGCTACCGAATATATAAGGCGGCCAAGGATATGGGTTTACCAACTCAAATCTATTATCACCAAAACGGACATGGCGGACCACCACCCATGAAAATGATGAACCGCTGGTTTACCCGTTATTTATTTGACGTGGAAAACGGAGTGGAAAATGATCCTAAGGCATGGATTGTTCGTGAAAATGATGAAAGAACCAATCCAACAGCCTATGAAGATTATCCAAATCCCAAAGCTTCGCCGGTTAGTTTATTTTTAAAAGCAGGAGCCCCTCAAAAGGGGGTGCTTAGTCCCGTAAAAACGGATAAACAAGGTACTGAAACCTTGGTTGATAACTATTCCTTTTCGGGGGCCTCCTTGGCTAAGGCTGATTATACAAACCATCGTTTAATTTACGTTACCCCAGAATTGAAGGAGGACTTG
This sequence comes from Maribacter sp., assembly GCA_013001935.1. GTDB lineage: Bacteria > Bacteroidota > Bacteroidia > Flavobacteriales > Flavobacteriaceae > Maribacter_A. The sequence continues at coordinate 355 of JABDKZ010000501.1, read as the reverse complement.
CATATTTCAGGTACGCCAAAAATTACGGTAAGGGTTGCCAGTAGCAAACCAGCGGTGAACCTCTCCGTTTGGTTGGTATCCTTACCCTGGAATGAAGGTCGAAATTCAAAAATAACAGATAACATCATTACGCGTGGCTGGGCTGACCCGCAAAACCATAAGTCGTTGACCAAGAGTTCGCCACTAAAACCGGGCAAGTTTTATGAAGTATCCTTTGATTTTATGCCCGATGATCAAATCATTCCAAAAGGACAACAAATTGGGTTGATGATTTTCTCCAGTGACCAGGAATTTACCTTATGGCCAAAACCTGGCACTGAATTGACGGTAGATTTAGATGGCACCTCCTTATCGC
>JABDKZ010000500.1 GCA_013001935.1 Maribacter sp. | reverse complement strand
GGCGCCACCTTCCTCGCCTGGTGGCGGACCTTCTTCTGCTGGCTGGAAAATGAACTTCACGGTACCCTTGATTTTGTCCTTATTATTAGAAAGCACTTCGGCAACACCCATTAAAATGGCAGTATGGGTATCGTGGCCACAGGCATGCATAACCCCAACTTTTTCACCTAAAAATTCAGAGGTTACATTAGATTTATAAGGAAGATCGTTGCGTTCCATCACGGGTAAGGCATCAATATCCGCCCTAAGTGCGACAACCTTACCATCTTGTCCTCCTTTTAAAACACCAACAACTCCAGTATGGGCAACACCGGTCTGTACTTCCATACCCAATGATTTTAAATGCTTGGCTATTTTTTCCGCGGTTTTGAACTCCCTATTCGATAGTTCAGGATTTTGGTGAATTTCTCTTCTCCAGTCTACAACCTTGCTTTCTATCGCAGTGTAGTCCTTGTCAAGTCCTGAACTTTGGGCCATTGCAAAACCCCCAAAAAGAAGCAAAGCAATGCTAATACATTTATTCATAAGTATTTGATTTAAAATTTGATAAGTCTATAATCTTCATGTTGTAGTTGAATTAAAGCTGTCATTGCCGAAAGCGACATTTGCACCCCATCGATAAGTTCTTCTTTGGGAAAATCGCGTGACAAAGAAGATTGACCACAAAAAATGATTTGACCACCTGCATCCAATAACGCCTTAACCAGATCATGGTTGGGATTGTTGGTGCCAAATCGCTTTTGATAGGCTTTATTGGTAATAATGTCTTTCGAAGCCTTATTGTGAACAACCAATGCAATTTTTAACTGTTCTGCCGGTACTCCACTCTGGGCATGCATATTTAAAAAACGGGCGGCGGTTTCAATACTGGCATTTAAAGTGTCATGACTTTCCGGCGAATTCATGATGTCAAAAACCGCTTTCATCTCCAAGGTGTTGTCAATTTTATAATCAGGTTCATTGATTTCCCAAACTTCACCAAAACCATTGATGATGGGCCCTGATTTTTTAGATTGGGCATTTAGGGAAATACAAATCGTGAATAGTATAAGGGAGAGGGTTTTTCCTAATTTTGGCATGCTGTTTTTTTGAATCCTTAAATATATTCAAATTAGAAGAATAATCTATTTTCATTGTTCATAATTATTGGGAGAGGATTTTAGGATGCGCTGAATTATGGCTAAATTCACGGTTCCAAAATTTATAAAGTATTGAAAAACTTTTTAGATGAATTAAATGATGCACAAAAGGCACCTGTAATGCATAAGGATGGCCCCCTCATGGTTATTGCTGGGGCTGGATCTGGTAAAACTCGGGTTTTAACGTACCGCATTGCACATCTTATGGCCCAGGGTGTAGATGCATTCAACATCCTTGCATTGACCTTCACCAATAAGGCGGCCAGGGAAATGAAAAAACGTATTGCTGATATTGTCGGCAACTCGGAAGCGAAAAATCTTTGGATGGGTACTTTCCATTCCGTTTTCGCCAAATTATTGCGTTTTGATGGGGATAAATTGGGATACCCAAGCAATTTCACCATTTATGATACTCAGGACTCCCAACGGTTGATTGCTTCCATTATAAAGGAAATGGGCCTGGATAAGGATATTTACAAGTACAAACAGATTCAAAATAGAATATCATCCTATAAAAACAGCCTGATCACTGTAAAGGCATATATGCAAAATCCAGAATTGATTGAAGCTGATGCCATGGCAAAACGACCAAGACTAGGTGATATTTACCAGGAATATGTTAATCGCTGCTTTAAAGCAGGCGCTATGGACTTTGATGACCTATTACTCCGGACCAATGAGCTTTTGACAAGATTTCCTGAGGTACTGATGAAGTACCAAGATAGGTTCAGGTACATTTTGGTCGATGAGTACCAGGATACCAATCATTCCCAGTATTTGATTGTCAAAGCGCTCTCAGACAGGTACCAGAATATATGTGTGGTAGGGGATGATGCCCAGAGTATTTATTCTTTCCGTGGAGCAAATATTACTAATATCTTGAATTTTCAGCGGGATTATGATGATGTGGGCATATACCGTTTGGAACAAAATTATAGGTCAACCAAGAATATTGTAAATGCAGCCAATTCGATAATTGCGAAAAATAAAAATCAACTTGAAAAAGTAGTATGGACTGCCAATGATGAAGGGGCAGCAATAAAAATACATCGCAGTACAACCGATGCCGAGGAGGGAAGGTTTGTGGCGGGTTCTATTTTTGAGAATAAAATGCAGAACCAATTGCCAAATGGCCATTTTGCTGTACTATACCGTACAAATTCACAGTCCCGATCTATTGAAGATGCACTGAGGAAAAGAGACATTCCGTATCGCATTTATGGAGGGCTTTCTTTTTATCAACGTAAGGAAATAAAAGATGTTTTGTCGTATTTACGATTGGTTATCAATCCCAAGGATGAGGAGGCTCTTAAGCGTGTCATTAACTTCCCGACCCGCGGAATTGGGCAAACCACGGTTGACAAATTGGTGGTTGCCGCTAATCACTACGGTCGGTCTATTTTTGAGGTTATGGAAAATTTGGATCGGATTGATCTAAAAATCAACGCGGGAACCAAAAGAAAGTTAGAAGATTTCGTGACCATGATCAAGAGTTTTCAAATTATGAATGAAGGCGCTGATGCCTTTACCCTTGCCGAACACGTGGCAAAGAAAACAGGGATTCTTCTGGAGTTTAAAAAAGACGGTACACCAGAAGGTATTGCCAGAATGGAAAATATAGAAGAACTTTTAAATGGTATAAAGGATTTTGTGGAAGGTCAGAAGGAGTTAGCTGACGCCACTGGAGATATAAGTGAATTTCTGGAAGACGTAGCGCTTGCCACTGATTTGGACAAAGATACAGGGGATGATGATCGCGTAGC
>JABDKZ010000311.1 GCA_013001935.1 Maribacter sp. | reverse complement strand
ATTATATACAGGTTTTAACCAAAGTAATTTTGATATTGAACAAGAGGACATTAATTATGAAGCGTATATTCGGTATAGGCTGAAGAATACTAATTTTTATTTCAATACATCCTACAAGCACTTCTTGGAAAACGAATGGACACTTTCAACAGGGGCAAGTATTTCTAATGATGTCAATAAAATCAGGGTTTTTGCTAATAAGATTTTGACCAACGAAATTGGGGCACATCTTAAGATTAAATTAAAGAAAAACCTCAGCAACCGTTTTCAACTAAATTTTGGGGCTGAATACTTTAATTTGGATTATAATGATACTTACCTTACTGAAGATGAATTAAGTTTTAAAAGTGATTACCAAGATGACCTATACGCAGGATTTACCGAGACTGATATTTTTTTCAGTAACCGTTTTGCCATGAAACTCGGGTTGCGTGGCGAATACGATAAAACCACACAGGCCTTTAACATGGCTCCAAGAGTATCATTGGCTTACAAGAGCAGTGAAAAGGGCCAGTTTTCATTGGCTTATGGGGACTTTTATCAAAATCCGTTGGTAGCGTACAGAAAATTCGACAAAACCTTGGATTCTGAAAAATCTTCCCACTATATTTTTAATTACCAATATACAGGGAATGGTAAAACGCTTAGGGTAGAGGGCTATTATAAGGCGTATGATAAATTAGTGAAATTTGATACAGAGATGCCTCAATTCTCCTCAAACTATAATAACTTGGGAAGCGGATATGCTCAGGGACTTGATGTTTTTTGGAGGGATACAAAAAATATAAAAAACCTGGATTATTGGATATCCTATTCCTATTTAGACACAAAACGTGACTATTTGAATTTTCCAGTTACGGCTACTCCTAATTTTGCACCAAAGCACAATTTTTCTGTTGTAACTAAGTATTGGGTAAATGAGTGGCGCTCACAATTGGGTTTTTCATATACCTATGCCTCGGGTAGGCCATATGATAATCCGAATACAAGCGAATTTCTTGCTGAGAAAACCAAATCATATAATAACCTCAGTCTTAATTGGGCGTACCTTATTTCCCAACAAAAGATACTATACTTTTCGATTAATAATGCCTTGGGTTTTAATAACGTAAATGGGTATCAATATACCGATGTGCCCAATAGGAACGGTGTATTTAATAGGAGGGAGATCCGTCCTCAAGCTGATACTTTTTTCTTCATAGGATTCTTCTGGACCCTAAGTACGGATAAAAGCAGTAACCAATTGGATAATCTGTAAGTTTAAGAGTGATTCCAGTTCTGGACATCATCACTTTCATTGGGCGAAAGTCCAATAATATCACCTTGGGTATCGACGCCTAAGCCAAGAACGGAACGATTTACATAATTGAAGTAGCTGGTAACTTGGTTTATTTCCAAAATCTCACCCTCGGTAAATCCAACTTCCTTGAGTTGTGTAAAATCGGTCTTCACCATTTCTGAGGGCACTATTGTTAATTTCTTGGCGTAATGTACTCCTGCCAAGTATTTGGTATCAAAAAAAGTATCTAACGTATTGTTTGGCAGTGCTTTAAAGAATTGTTCTTCTTTTTTAGAGTCGTTAAAAAGTCGCGATAGACCCGCTGAATGATGCTGCACACAATAATCACATTTATTCAAATAACTTACGTAAACGCCTATGCACTCTAAGTACCATTTGGGTAGCGTATTAGCTGAATGATGTAGTACACTTTTGTACAAGGTCATATGACCCACCAGTGTATGTGGCCTTAAACCATGGATCATCAAGACATTGTCTATATTGTCATTAGGGCCTTTAACTCTTTTATAAATACTTCTGAGTTTAGAATCTGCCTTGTTAAAAGGTATGGTCTTGATCCAACTCATTCGGTATTTGCCTTTACCTCATTATCTTCTACAATAAGACAGAGCAACGCAGCAATAAACATTGAAACACCTCCAATGATCAAGGCGTATATAGAATCATTTTCAAAAAAGGACTTCAATAAAAAACCAAGAATTCCGGCGGCAACTATTTGGGGTATAACAATGAAGAAGTTAAAAACGCCCATATAATACCCCATTTTATTAGCTGGTAAAATACTCGAAAGCATGGCATAGGGCATTGAAAGAATGCTCGCCCAGGCAATACCTACCCCTATCATAGAAACCAGAAGCATGTTTGGATCTGATATGAAGTTTATCGATATTAAACCTACTCCACCCAATACCAGTGCCAATAAGTGTGTCATTCGTCTACTTGTTTTCTTGGCGACAATGGGCAATAAAAATGCTACTATTGCAGCTATTCCGTTGTAAATAGCAAAGCATATGCCGACCCAGTCTGCCCCTTCATTATATAGGGCCGAAGTAGTATCAGATGTGCCATACACATGGCTAGTGACTGCTGAGGTAGTATAAATCCACATTGCAAAAAGTGCAAACCAAGAAAAGAACTGTACAAACGCCAATTGTACCATGGTTTTGGGCATTTTGAAAATACCCATAAAGGATTCTTTTAAGCCCGTAAAAACACCAGTTTCCGCATTTTCCAGTTTAAGCTTTTCCAAATCGTCTGGTGGATATTCCTCGGTATTAAAAACCGTCCACATCACAGCACAGAAATAGGCAATTCCACCTAAATAAAAAGACCATTTTACAGCATCTGGAATACTACCATCGGCTGCTACGTTACTTATTCCGAACCAATTTGTGAAAATGTAGGGTAGGGCAGATGCAACAACGGCTCCGATACCGATAAAGAAACTTTGCATGGCAAAACCACTAGTACGCTGCTCGTTGGGTAGCATGTCTCCAACAAAAGCACGAAAAGGTTCCATACTAATATTTATGGAGGCATCCATTAACCAAAGCATAATCACCGCCATCCAAAGAGCGGTAGAATTGGGCATGGCAAATAGTGCTATTGTTGCCAAAATAGCTCCGATTGCAAAGAACGGCCTTCTTCGGCCCCATTTTTTATGCCAAGTACGATCACTATAGTATCCTACAATAGGTTGAACCAATAATCCTGTAACCGGTGCAGCAAGCCACAGTATGGGAAGTTCATCTTTTGAAGCTCCAAGCGTTTCGAAAATTCGACTAACATTGGCATTCTGTAAGGCAAAACCAAACTGGATTCCTAAAAAACCGAAACTCATGTTCCAGATTTGCCAAAATGATAATTGTGGTTTTTTAGAACTAATGGAAACCTGAGACATAGGGATTGCTTTTTTTGGTTGGTAAATCGTAATGCCTATAAAAATACTGTTTTTGGTATAAAGACGAATATTCTGGCAAGGATAATACCTAAATGGGGCATGGATGGGGAATATAATACAGACTATTATTCATTTAGAGCATTCCAAACCCGCTCAATCAAAGCTTTGGTAGCTCTAATACCATCCGGTTCGGATAGATCTTCACCCTCGAACTCAATACCGATATAGCCATCAAATCCAGAATCTTTCACGATTTTGAGCATTTTTTGATAATCGATAATTGTTTCATTACCCGCTTTATCAAAAGCATAGCTTTTGGCACTTACGCCCTTGGCATAAGGTAAAAATTCCGATACCCCTTTATAGCGGTCATAGACTTCTGTGCATTTATTTTTTTGGGTACTTCCCCATTTGGCATTTAGGCACCAATTCCCAAAATCGGGAAGTGTGCCCAAGTAAGGGTTGCCTACCTCTTTAATTATACCTGTTATAAATTCCCCATTTGAGGTATGCAGGCCATGATTTTCGACTATAACATTAATATTTTCCTTCCCACCATAGGTTGCAAGTTCTCCCAAGCCATCTATCAATGAATCACGTACCGAAATTGCTTTTCCCTCTCCAAAGG
>JABDKZ010000483.1 GCA_013001935.1 Maribacter sp. | reverse complement strand
GTGTAATCCTTGTTTCTGGGAATAAAGGCTTTACGCACCTGACGACCGCGCTCCGTCCTAATGGGAATGTTCTGAAGGTTGGGGTTGTTACTGCTTAACCTTCCTGTGGCGGCGACAGTTTGCATATAATCGGTATGCACGCGACCTGTACTTTCTTCAACCTGTTCCGGTAAAGCGTCAACATAGGTGCTTTTAAGTTTACTTAGACCCCTATATTCTAGGACATTACGAATAATTTCATGGTCTTTTGAGAGGCGCGATAAAACATCTTCGGCCGTTGAATATTGGCCCGTTTTGGTCTTTTTGGGTTTGTCGACCAGCTTCATTTTGTCAAAAAGTACTTCGCCCAATTGCTTTGGTGAGGCAATATTAAATTCAATACCGGCCTCCTTAAAGATTTTTAATTCCAGGTTTTTGATATCATTATCCAAATCATCTGATAATGAATTCAGGAAGTCCTTATCGAGATTAATTCCCTCTAATTCCATGTCGGATAGAACATGTAGCAATGGAATTTCAATGGTATTGAAGAGTTCTTCGGTTTTCGCTTCCGCCAATTCCGGTCTAAAATGTTGCGCTAGTTGAAAGGTAATGTCAGCATCCTCTACGGCATATTCTGTTTGTTGGTCCAGGGGTATATCACGCATGCTCAATTGGTTTTTGCCCTTTTTGCCAATGAGTTCTGTTATTGAAACCGGAGTATAATTCAGGTAGGTCTCCGATAATACATCCATATTGTGGCGCATATCGGGATTGATCAGATAGTGGGCCAACATGGTATCAAAACATTTGCCTTTTACCTTGATATTGTACTTATGAAGTACCTTGATATCATATTTCAGATTCTGACCAATTTTTTCAATGTTTTCTGATTCAAAAAACGGACGTAAGGTTTCAATGATTTCCTGGGCTTGCTCTTTATCTTCCGGAAAGGGAACATAAAAACCCTTGCCTGCTTCCCATGAAAAAGCAATACCTACCAATTCTGCCGTAAGCGGATTCAAGCCCGTTGTTTCCGTATCAAAACAAACAGAGTCCTGCTGCATTATGTTCTGCATAAAGAGGTTCATGGCCATACCGCTGGCAACACTCTGATACACATGCGGAACGTCTTTAATTGATTTTCTTCCTGAAGTAGTCTTTATGGTTGCTGGTGCATTGCCGTCATTACCGAAGAGTGAAAATTGCCCACCACCAGCTTCAGACACCACCTTTTTGGCCGCCGGTGTATCTTTGTCTGCCTCATTTGATCCAGATGCTTCTTCCGTAAAAATCTTTATGAACTGATCTTTTAGCCTTCTAAATTCAAGCTCGTCAAAAATCTCTTGAACCTTTTCATTATCAGGTACCGACATTTCATAGTCCTTTGCATTGAACTTTACATCGACAGTCGTACAAATTGTGGCCAACTTTTTTGAAAGTAACCCCAATTCCCCGTTTTCCTCTACTTTCTCCTTCATTTTGCCTTTCAACTTGTCGGTATTGGCCAATAGTGCTTCCATAGACCCGAAGGCATCAATGAATTTTTTTGCCGTCTTGTCGCCCACACCAGGTAGACCGGGAATATTGTCACTAGCATCACCCATCATGCCTAAATAGTCAATAACCTGTTCCGGACGTTCTACCCCAAAGCGTTTTTGTACTTCGGGTATCCCCCATATTTCAATGCCGTTGCCCATACGTGCCGGGCGATACATAAAAATGTTCTCCGATACCAACTGTCCAAAATCCTTATCCGGAGTTACCATATAGACTTTGTAATCTTCTTTTTCGGCCTGTTTGGCAAGCGTACCTATAATATCATCAGCTTCCCAACCTTCCTGCACCACAACAGGAATGTGCATGGCCTTTAAGATTTCCTGGATAAACGGCACGGCTATTTTTATGGCATCTGGAGTTTCTAAGCGATTGGCCTTATAATCCGGGAACATTTCTGTTCTTTCCACACTTCCCCCTTTATCAAAACAAACCGCAATATGGTCTGGTTTTTCCCTTCTGATAACATCGAAAAGCGAATTTGTGAAGCCCATGATGGCTGAGGTATCCATCCCTTTTGAATTTATTCTTGGATTTTTAATAAGAGCATAATATCCTCGAAAAATCAGAGCGAATGCGTCAAGTAAAAAGAGTCGTTTTTGTTCGGCCATTTTTGGTGTTCTTGTTAATTTTTAAACTACGAAAATTATCTTCTTAGTAATTTAATTTAAGAATTAATAAAAGAATCTGAAGGATTGTTTATATGTCCTTCTTCAGAATATTGTCTGTAGGTAAATCCAGGTTGAATACAGTAACTGCCTGTTTCCCCTTTTTTATTCATGGCAATAAAACCTATCTGAAAATCCGTATTGTCTTTGTTCTTGGCAATAATACGCTTTACACCCTCTTCACAGGCTTCTTGAGGCGTCTTTCCTTGGCGCATCAGTTCTACAATTAAAAAACTACCAACGGTACGTACAACTTCTTCGCCCACCCCGGTTGCAGTGGCTCCACCAATTTCATTATCAACGAAAAGTCCGGCTCCGATAATAGGGGAATCACCTACCCGACCCCCATATTTGTAGGCCATGCCACTGGTGGTGCAGGCTCCGGAAATATCTCCATTTTTATCAATGGCCAACATGCCAATGGTGTCGTGATTTTCAATATTAATAATGGGTTTGTATTGCGAGGTTTTTTTCCATTCCAACCATTCTTGCTTTGATTTTTCGGTAAGCAAGTCTGTCTTTTCAAACCCCTTTTCGTAGGCAAATTCCTCGGCACCTTTACCTGCTAACATTACATGGGGCGTATCTTCCATAACCTTGCGAGCCACAGAAACAGGATGTGCGATGTTTTGCATACAAAGCACGGCACCACAATTACCATCCTTGTCCATGATACAGGCATCTAAGGTTACATTGCCGTTTCTATCCGGGCGACCTCCTTTGCCAACTGTCTGGTTGTTTACATCGGCCTCTTCGATCATAACACCTTGCTCGACCGCATCTAAAGACGTGCCCCCATCTTTTAGTACCTCCCAAGCTTTTGCCGTGGCGTTTTTAAAATTCCATGTACATATGGCTATAGGTTTGATGCCGATTGAATTATCATTGGAATTGGTGTTTTCCTCTTTGATTTCCTGGCAAGAAGCTAGAATAGGTGCGGAAATCAATCCGGCAGTAATTGTACTTGAATTTTTCAGGAATTTTCTTCGTTTCATCTGCTTGCGTTGCTTATTTTTAGAGTGCTAAATATAAGCAATATGTTAGTAGAAGTTTGTGCCAATTCTTTAGAATCTGCGATGAATGCCCAAAAGGCCGGTGCAGATAGAATTGAACTTTGTACCGAGTTGGCCGTTGGCGGAATTACTCCATCTTACGGCCTTTTAAAATGTATTAAAACACATTTGAAAATCCCCGTTCATGTGCTTGTACGTCCTCGAAGTGGGGATTTTACGTATTCAAGTGGGGAGTTCAATATAATGAAAAGGGATATAGAACTTTGTATTGAACTGGGTTTCGATGGCATTGTTTCAGGTGTTTTACATAAAGATTTTACATTGGATGTTGAACGCACAAAAGCTTTGGTTGATTTATCCGGTAATTTAAAATTCACTTTTCATCGTGCCTTTGACTGGGTGCTAGATCCTTTATCTACCTTGAAAAAACTGGAAACTTTAGGGGTTGATTACATATTATCATCAGGTCAGCAAAATTCGGCATTACAGGGTATAGAATTATTAAGAACTTTGCACAAAAAGACAACTTCTTGTTCAATTATGCCCGGCGGAGGAATAAATTCCGATAATGCCAGGGAATTTAAAACCAGTGGATTCGGGGCATTGCATTTGTCAGGCTCGGAGTATATTAAACGGCTAGCGGAAAATCCTGCAGTTTCTATGAATTCACCTTCTTTTTTGAGTAATCAAGGTGTTTTTGTTTCGAGTGTCAATGCCATTGAGAGTGTAATCAAAGAAGTTAAATAAACGGTAAATGTGTTAAGAAAATCCTTTTAAGAAATATCTTTGTTAAAAACCCGAATATGTTACGATGGATTATTTTTATTGCTATTTACATAGCCCTTGGTATC
>JABDKZ010000475.1 GCA_013001935.1 Maribacter sp. | reverse complement strand
CTCATGAGCCATCACTTTGTCTTCTATCACTTTTCAGGCTTGCCCATGCCCGATTACGTACAGGACTTAGTGCCTAATTATGGCGGAGGTACCATCCCGGATGGCAAGGCATCGCAAGAAGATTTTGATCATATCATTGACCGTTTAAACAGCTCTACTGATCAATTCATTGACGATTACAACGATGGGCGTTTCAAGACATACAATACCTATACCTCTGAATATTTTGGAATTACCATAAAAAATATTGAAGAAGCGATACACTTCACCATGTACCATGAAGCGTTTCATTTTGGTTTTATGAGCGCCATAAAGCTTGGTTTAAGATGACATAATGGTACGTCATTCAAAGAATGTGACGATGCACAAATCCAAACGAATCCTTGCTGCGGTTATGTTCACCGATATGGTGGGCTTTACAGCATTGATGAGTACTGATGAGGCCTCGGCCCGTAAGAAAATAGATAGACATCGGCAGGTTATTGAAGAACAACATGAAAAGTTTGAGGGCAAGATCATCAATTATTTCGGTGATGGCACTTTGAGTATCTTTTCCAGCTCCGTGAATGCTGTTGAATGCGCTATTGAGATTCAAGGGCAATTAAAAACCCCCATTAATGTTCCTGTACGCATTGGCATAGACGTTGGTGATATCGTTTTTGAAAAAGGGAACATTCTGGGAGATGCTGTTAATCTTGCTTCCCGTATTGAATCTTTTTCCGTTCCCGGAGCGATCCTGATCTCCGAAGCCGTATATAGGCAAGTAAAAAATCATAGCCACTTCCAATGTAAATCACTTGGACAGTTCTATTTTAAGAACATCCCGAAACCGAGTGAGGTGTATGCGGTAGCTAACCCGGGATTGATAGTGCCGGATCCCTCAGAGCTCAAAGGAAAAGGACATCGGGAAGTCTCTTCCAACGAAAAGTTTCCAAAAACACTTACTACTTTTTTAGGAAGAGAGAAAGAGGTTGAAGAAATCTGTGATTTGCTGAATACCCATAGACTAATTACGCTCACTGGCCCAGGGGGTACAGGGAAGACCAGTCTTTCCGTTAAGGTGGCCTGGGAGGTCGTGGATCGATTCCCCGGAGGTATCTTCTGGATGCCATTAGTTTCTGTAAAAAGTACAGAAGCTGTTGCCTTGGAGTGTGTTTCATATTTAGGTCTCAAGGAAGACGCGGTGCTTAGTTCAGAAGACGTGCTTATTGCCTTTTTTAAGGAAAAGAAGGCTTTGTTGGTATTAGACAACTTTGAACATGTCATAAAAGCCGCACATGTAATTGATCAACTGCATAAGGCTTGCACAGAATTAGCTATTCTTGTAAGCAGTAGGATCATCCTTCAGGTGCAGGGTGAAAAAGAATACCAAGTACCCCCTTTCAAAGTGCCTATACTTGACAAAGCCAATACCTTGGATGAATTGAAGGAAACGCCTTCGGTTGCATTGTTTACCCAGAGGGCCCAGGCAAGCAGACGCAATTTTACGCTTACCCATGAGAACTCAAAAACTGTTGCCGAAATATGCGTGCGACTAGATGGATTACCACTAGGTATTGAGTTGGCAGCGGCCAGAACCAAAATATTTAGTCCGGAATCCTTGCTTAAACGATTAAATACCTCTTTTGATGTTTTAAAGGGTGGCGGGCAATTTCCACCTAGGCACCAGACCATTAGGCAAACCATTGCCTGGAGTTATGATCTGCTGGAAATGGAAGAACAACTGCTCTTTAAATGTATTTCCCTGTTTGTTGGAGGTTGCACCCTGGAAGCGATAGAAGAGATCTGTGGTGAGAATGAGCTATTAAACGGGGATATTGTCGAGGGGGTCATGGCCTTAGTAGATAAAAGCTTATTGTCTACCGACGATTCTGCGAATGAGCTCCGATTCTTTATGTTAGAAACCATTAATGAATTTGCCAGTGAGGAGCTAGGGAAATATAAAGAAAAGTCCGTAGTAAAAAAGGCATACATTAATTACTATCTTAGGTTGACAGAAGAAGCTGAACCGCACTTTTACAGTTCAGAGGCTGAGGTTTGGGATAGCATAGTTTCTCCTGAACTTCCGAATATCAGAGCCGCTATAGATCATGCCATTGATTTGAATGAAATGGCATTGGCTTACCGCCTTGCTAAATCATTAATACCATTTTGGAATTCAAGAGGGATGACCGCAAGTGAAGGGGTACAACAATTGGAAAAAATAACGGCAGTACCCGTTTCAGCATCTTTAATGGTAGAACGATTAAAATTAAAACAAAGCCTGGCTTCTTTCTATTTGTTCACACTTTCCAGACATAAATCTGAATTAATTTTTGAAGATTGCCTGGTCTATTGGAGGCAGCAAGATGATAAAAACCAATTAGGTTTGATTCTCAACGATATTGGCTGGTACCATATCGTAGTAGGGAATTTTCGGAAAGGTGAAGTCTATACACAGGAAGCAAGGGTTATTTTTGAACGTTTATCCAATAAAAAGCGATTGGTTGCATCATTGAACAGCATTGGCATGTTAAAAATGTGGCAACGAAAACCGCTTGAGGCCATACCGTTTTTCGAACAAACATTTGTGCTCACCGAAGAATTAAAAGATCAACGTAGAAATGCACAGTCTATCCTAAATACTGCCTATTGCAATTATTTAATGGGGAAATACAAACTAGCGGAAAGACAGTTAGAGCAGGTCCTTATCACTTTTAGAAATAGTTCATCGCTGATTTTTGAAGAAACAGCCCTTATTTGGCTCTGTTTTATTTACTATGAATATGGCGATTACAATAAATGCAGGGAGCTATGTGTTAGAATTAGTGAAATCGGGGAAGAGGCAAATATCGTGTTTGGTAAGGGCATGGCATATACCTGCATGGCCCTGGCAGAATTTGGCTCGGGGAATCCCGATGTCACGAGAGATTTAATGCGTAAGACAGAGGAACTTATAGCGAAAGGCGAAAAACATTTTACATATATAACAACTGCCAGCCAAGCCTCAATTGAATGGGAATATGGAGATTTAGAAATGGTAAAGACCTGTTGCCGGAGACTACTATCACATGAAATTGAGCATGGAAGTTATCTAGGCTTCATTCCAGGAATTGAGATCTCGGCGAAAATTGCTGCGCGTGATGGGCAATATAAATCAGCTGCAATCCTATTTTTTAATGCACAGGTAATGCGGGCTGAACTGAGCACGCCCATTAGAAAAAGTGAGGAAAATAAATATCAGGAATTATTAAAGGATCTAAAAAGGAATTTGAGCGAAAAGGAGTTTTTATTTGCTCAAAAACATCGTTTAGAGGATAGGGAATTGTTGACCCTGGCAAACCGCTTTATAAAATCGCAGTAAGATGCGTAAAGATCTTGTTCTATCCTGGCCCCAGACTATGACAATATTGCCCTTTTCTGTTGATAAAACCTGCTGATTTGTAAATTACCATAACTGTTTGTACATTATAAGAACTCTCTTTTTCAATAATAGCAATGTCAAGGTCTGTAAATCAACTAAATAAAAAAGTATGGAAACGAACCCATTAACCGCGAATACCAAGGAAGTCGATAGTACAATTTTAGAGGAATTCCGAGTCGGATTTGCTGGTTCAATATTCAGTTCTGATGACACGGAATATGAATCAGAACGGCAATTATGGAATAAAATGATTGACAAGCATCCTGGTTTGATAGCTCAGTGCACCGGAGTGCATGACGTTATCCAAGCAGTTAACTTCGCCCGAAAGAACAAGCTTTTGGTGGCGGTACGAGGTGGCGGGCATAATGTTGCGGGAAATGCCATGAATGATGGCGGTTTGGTAATAGACTTGTCGCATATGCGTACGGTTTTGGTTGACCCAAAAAACAAAACTGCTGTAATCGAGGGAGGCGCTACCTGGGCAGATGTTGACCGGGAAACTCAGGCGTTTGGCTTGGTTTGCCCGGGTGGGGTGGTCTCTGAAACCGGGGTTGGGGGGCTTACCTTAGGTGGTGGTTTAAGCTGGCTGCGCCGTAAGGTTGGAATGAGTATTGATAATATTGTGGGAGCTAATATGGTCCTTGCTGATGGGAAATATATTCACGTCTCTGAATCTGAAAATCAGGATTTATTCTGGGCGATAAAAGGAGGAGGTGGCAATTTTGGTATCGTAACATCCTTTGAATTTAAGCTCTATGATTTAGGTCCTGAGGTAATGTTTGTTTCCTGTATGTATCCTCGTGATGTGGGTGAAAAAGTGATGAAGTGGTGGGTGCAGTATACGCGACAGCTGCCCGATGAAATAACAAGCGATTGTATACATTGGTCTGTCCCTGCCCATCCAGCTTTCCCTGAGGAAATGCATGGTACGCCTGTAACAGTTTTAGCGGCCTTGTATTTCGGTTCAGCGGAAGAAGGTCAAAAAGTACTGCAACCTTTCCGCGAGGTGGCTGAGCCATTTTTAGATTTGAGCAATATTTACCCATACGGTGCTGTGCAGCAAATGTTTGATCCATTTTTGGAGAAGGGCGTTCTGAACAGCTATTGGAAATCCCTTTACGTAGATGATTTGTCCGAGTCCTTGCAGAAGTTGATTCTTGACAGGGCCAATCAATCCCCTGCCCCTCAATCATTGATTTCCATCCGGAATCTTCATGGGGCTATTGGCAAAGTGCCAACAGAGGACACGGCTTTTGGCGATAGAAGTGCACGGTTTCTGGTTAGTATAGACACGATGTGGGAAGATGCAAGCCAGAATGATCATAATATACAATGGACCCGGGATTTCTTTAAAGAGCTTCGGCAACATTCAAAAGGTCAGGTCTATTTTAATTTTAATAGCGATATGAGTGGATCAGACCACCTTGCCAAGGATTCTTTTGGCCCAAATTATGAAAAGCTGGTAGCTATAAAGACCAAATTCGATCCACATAATTTCTTTCGCCTGAATGCTAATATCAGGCCTAAAGGTTAAGGTATTGCATAGTACATTAAGCATCCCATTGCCCTGCCAAATCTTTTTTGGTGATGATTCCTGCAAGCCTATACTCATCTACTACGGGTAGGCATCCGATCTTATGCTTTTGCATTAACTGAATTGCTTTCTTGATTTTGGTATTCGGATCAACCTTGATGACTTGGTCAACCATAATGTCAGACACCTTAATGTTGGTCGTATCGGATTTCTCCTTTATATGGGCCTTCATATGGCTCCAAGTGAGCAGGCCACACAGTTCGTGATCGTCGTCGACTACGGGAACGTGATGGATGTTTTTCCATCGCATGATGCTCGTGGCCATATCGGCCAAGTCATTTTCATTCACAATGAATAGCCGTGAAGACATGAGGTGTTTCACCAAAAATGCGTTCTGTTCAATTTCGAACCTCTTTTTTGTTTCAAGCATGGGCCAATCAGAGACCGGCCGCCCCGTTTGCTGATTTTCGTATATTGCTTTGGTCAAGGTGACGAGCGCATCATCTTGCTTTACCTTTTTTTTAAGCGAACGATAGTTTCTGATATTCCATTCAGCCCCGTTGAAACCATTTGCCCTTTTTTCAATGATTCCCAATAAACGTTCTATATCGGCCCTGTCAATGCCAGCCTTCTCCAATCCCCTATAGGCTATGGGTAGCAGCTCTTTGGTAACCAAATCACGGGTCGGTATGGTAGCATCCATCCAGTGCATTACGCTATTGCTACCATACCGGGCCGCCATAATAAAATTGTCCTTAACATCCCGAAAGGTCATTTGGTTGGGCATATCATCAAACTTTGCAGGCCTGCCCATCATCAATCCTGCCCAAAAAGCAAAGTTGGCCATTTCGTCCAACACCGTTGGCCCAGAGGGAATATATCGATTTTCTATTCGAATGTGCGGCTTATTGTTCGCAACACCATAGCATGGTCTGTTCCAGCGATAGATGGTGCCATTATGCAGGTTTAAGGCCTTAAGTTTTGGGATTTTACCGCTTCTTAATTCCTCTAGTGAATTCTTTTCTATAGCGGTATCCATTATGATTTCATACCTTGATATATCGTCTTTGTAGATATTTACGATAGCGTCTTTTACCCAAGCGCTACCAAAGGTTACCCTGGCTTGTTTATCCCTAAGGGAGTAGGTAGAACTTCGGGTGTCCGTACTCTGTTGAAACAGGGCGATACGTGTCTCGCTCCAAAGTTCCCTGCCCAACAACAATGGTGAATTGGCGGCAATGCCCAGAATGGGCCCACTGATAGCCTGGGCCCAATTGTAACTGGCCACAAAATCATTTGGAGGAATCTGCAAGTGCAGTTGAAAACTGGTATTGCACGCCTCAAACAAAACAGAATCATGGTTAATCGAAAGTTCGTCTACCCCTCGAATGTGAAACTCAAAATCTTTCTTCCGTATATGTTTTATAGCTTCGTTCAACAACTCATATCGGATACTGGGAGACATGAATTCCAAGGAAAGCTCATTGAGGCCAATGGTCGGTAAAATACCGGTAAGCAAAACTTGGGTATCGAATGTATCGGCAGTTCGCATGGCCTTTTTCAACAAGGCCCGTAACTGTTCTTCCATTTGGGTAAAGCACTTGTCTTTTAGTTCTACGGGGTCTAGATTTATCTCAAGGTTATAACGAGCGATCTCATAAGTGAAATGGGAGTCTTGGAGGGCATCGAGAATGT
>JABDKZ010000452.1 GCA_013001935.1 Maribacter sp. | reverse complement strand
TCGATAGATAACAAAAACCGAACGGTAACCGTACATGGGCATTTAGAGGACGACGATAACCATAATTTTGCTTTGGGTATGTTCGTTGACGCACAGATTATCACCGAATCGAGCCAAGAACTTGCCTTGCCAAATGATGCCATTATCACCCTGGATGATAGGTACTATGTGCTTTTAACAAATTCCAAACAAGAAGACCAATATATTTTTGATCAAAAAGAAGTTACTATTGGCACCAGTTCTAATGGGTACACCAGAATTAAAAATACAGCCGATTTTACAGAAAATGACCAGTTCTTAATCAAGGGGGCTTTTAGTTTAATTAGAGCGGAAGAGTAGTTTAGCTAACTTAATTCCCAGATCAAATAGCATGAAAACATTCAAAATCTTAATCCTTTTACTTTGCTTTACAGCCTGCACACCATCTTCATCGGAAAGCGATTTTTGTTAGAATTAAAATGTTCTTTCCGGTGCAAAAAGGCCAATATCGATCGAGGGGATTTTTCCATCGATTATCTCAGTTACCAATTTGCCGGTCACCGGTCCTAAACTCCATCCCATCATAGCATGGCCAGTCGCAATTGTGAGATTTTTGAAGTCTGGGCATCTTCCAATATAAGGTAGTCCATCTGGAGAAACAGGTCGCATGCCACTTTTTGCATTTTCAATCTCCATGGCGGTAATTTCCACATCAGGATAAAAATCATTGGCGGCCTTTGCAATAGCCTTAACACGCTCTTTTCTAATTATGGTATTAATCCCCGAAAATTCCATAGTGCCCGCAAAACGAGTAAATCCTCTCATTGGGGTAACAGCGACTTTTGCCTCTAATAATATGGCAGGAATCGTAATCCCAGTAGGTCTGTCAACATTTATACGATATCCCTTACCGGCTTGCAAGGGCAGCTGTATTCTTAATTTTTTGGAAAGTTGCCCACTCCATGATCCGGCTGCCAATACTATTTCATCGGCTTCGTAAGTGCTTATAGTGGTAACTAGTTCATGTATTTTGTTACTTGATACCGCTATATCCAAAATTTCTTCATTGGATTTTATTATAACCCCGACATTTTTTAAATAGGTCAACATTTTGGGCATAAATTCTGTAGGAGTCATATGACCATCACATTCATAATGGATCGCCCCTTTGGCTTCAATATTAATGTTCGGTTCAATGGCCTTTAATTCTTTTTTATTCAAAAAATCTATTTCCAACCCCAGCTGTTTTGCCTTCGCCGCAACTTGCATTTCTTCTTCAGCGGCTTTATCGGTTTTATATAGCATGAGCAACCCTTTGCGGTCTAATTGAAAATCACCCAAATCCCCCGAAGCCTTAATACTCTCAAATAAATCCCGACTTAAAAGATTTATATCCTTGATAACGGGAGTCGCCTTTGCTACTTTCTCTTTCGTTGAAGCCTTATGAAAATACCACGACCATTTCAAGAAATCCAGATCAAAGCGAGGCTTAATATAAAATGGACTCGAAGAATTGAACATCCATTTAATTCCCTTTGCAATCATTCCTGGAGCTGCTAATGGAATGATATGACTCGGAGTAATATAACCGGCATTGGCGAATGAGGCACCACTTGACAAATCAGATTTATCTATGATCGTTACCTCATGCCCTGCTTTTTGCAGATAATATGCAGCACAAAGCCCAACGATTCCACCTCCGATGACTATAACACTTTTACCCATTTAAATTACTTGAAATCCGTGCGCATATGGGTCATCGTCATCGATTGTAATCGTATTATGACCATAAATCCTTGCCCAACCCTGAATACTAGGGACAATCGCTGGCATATCGTTCAATATAGTTTCTTGTTCTACCTTTCCGATGAATTGAGAACCAATAAAACTTTCGTGAATGAATTCCTCACCCAATTTTAATTTGCCTTTGGCATACCATTGGGCCATTCTAGCGGATGTTCCCGTACCACAGGGAGATCGATCTATGGCCTTATCCCCATAAAAAACGGCATTTCTGGCCGTTGCTTCCTGTGCAATAGGTTCACCGGTCCAGAGAATATGACTTACCCCATTTATTGTTTCATCTTCTGGATGAATGAACATTCCAGGATATTTTATATTGATCTTATCCCTTATTTCCTGACTGTAATGAATGAGTTTGCCTGCGGTAAAATCTTGAATGCCCGAAAAATTCTTTTGGGAATCTACAATAGCATAAAAATTACCACCATAAGAAACATCAAAAACCAGCTCGCCCAAACCTTCACAATCAATGACAAGATCGGTAGCCGCCAAATAGGACTTCACATTGGTAAGTCTTACCCAATCAACTTTGCTGCCAGATTGCTTGTATTCAACCTGTACCAATCCGGCCGGCGTCTCCATTCTTATCTTACCTGGAACTTTCGGCTCCAAAAGGCCTTCTTCTATACCGATGGTTATTGACCCTATTGTACCGTGGCCGCACATGGGCAAGCAACCGCTGGTTTCAATAAAAAGAATGCCAAAATCATTTTCAGGATTTGACGGGGGATAAAAAATGCTCCCGCTCATCATATCATGGCCGCGTGGTTCAAACATCAATCCTTTTCTGATCCAATCGTACTCTTTTATGAAATGTTGGCGCTTTTCGCTCATGCTCCCTCCTTTGAGTTCGGGACCTCCTTCCGCTACCACCCTTACCGGATTTCCACAGGTATGTGCATCAATACAGGTAAACGTACTGCAACTCATTTTGGTAAAACTTATATTGAACTAGTGGTATGAACATTATCCACTAGTCTTGATATGCCTAACGGATTTGAGTTTTTCAATTCATTCGGCAATAAGCTATCAGGCCAATCTTGATAACTAATTGGTCTAACCCATCGCTTGATGGAATGTATACCCACTGCCGTAAAACGACTATCCGAGGAAGAAGGGTAAGGTCCGCCATGATGCATAGATGGGCATACCTCGACGCCAGTTGGAACCCCATTGTATATTAACCTTCCCACTCTATTTTGTAAGGCATTAACCACTCGCGAATACTTTTTTAATTCACTTTCTTCCGCAAGTATTGTTCCCGTAAGTTGCCCTTCGAGTTTTGATACAATTTGTGTTAACTGATCAATATCCTCACATTGAACTACAAGAGAATAAGGCCCAAAGACTTCTTGATGCAAGGTCGTGTTTTTCAAAAAGGTCTTACCTTCTACTGTAGTTACTGTCTGTCTCGCATAATTCACCTGAACATCTGCCTGGTAATTCGCCACAACCTGTAATCCATCTTGGTTAACCGCCTTCTGTTTTTTATCCCCATAGGCTCCAATAATATTTGGATGCAACATACAGGAAGGTTCTATTTGGACAATAGCATCAGATAGCTTATTAATAAAGTGGGT
>JABDKZ010000305.1 GCA_013001935.1 Maribacter sp. | reverse complement strand
TTTTTGGCCATAACCATATTGACAAGTAGGGGGCAAGGCGCATATTTTGGGTTTTTGAACCCGTCATACATCACATTGAGTATAGAAAGACAAACATCCAAACCTATAAAGTCCGCCAATTGCAAGGGTCCCATTGGGTGGGCCATGCCTAAACGCATTACATTATCAATTTCTTCAACGCCTGCAACGCCGTTATATAAGGTTTCAATGGCCTCGTTTATCATTGGCATTAAAATCCTATTAGCCACAAAACCCGGGTAATCATTGACCTCTGTTGGCGATTTCCCCAATTTCTTCGATAGTTCCATGGTTATTTTTGTAGTCTCATCCGAGGTGCTGTAGCCTCTAATTATTTCAACAAGTTTCATGATAGGAACGGGGTTCATGAAATGCATGCCAATTACCTTTTCTGGCCTATTGGTAACCGCCGCGATCTGGGTAATAGAGATTGAAGAGGTATTGGTGGCCAAAATAGTATTCGCTGGGCACAAGGTATCTAATTCTTTGAAAATATCCAGTTTAAGATCCAATCGTTCCGTGGCCGCTTCGACCACCAAGCCAACATCTGACACACCTTTGGATAATTCACTGAAGGCCTCAATATTTTCAAGCGTATTCGACTTGTCGGCTTCATTGATTTTTTCCTTGGCAATCATCCTATCCAAATTCCTAATTATCGTATTAAGACCACGTTCCAAGGATTTTTCAGAAATATCGATGAGATTAACCCGGTATCCATTTTGCGCAAAAACATGGGCAATTCCGTTCCCCATAGTTCCTGCACCAATAACTGCAATATTTTTCATTTGTACCAATTTTCTAGAATGAATCTATAACTTGTAAAGCAATCTTCAAAGCCTGGGCTCCTTGATGCAAACTAACTACAGGAATGGTGTCTGCATTAATGGCATCTGCAAAGGTCTCCAGTTCATCAAGAATGGCGTTATTTGCTTGAATGTTCGGGTTTTCGAAATAAATCTGCTTTTTAACGCCCTCTGCATTCTGCAAAATCATGTCAAAATCACCAGGGGTTTTTGGGGCGTCTTTCATTTTCACTACTTCAACCTTTTTATCCAAAAAATCTACAGAGATATAAGCATCGCGTTGAAAAAAACGTGATTTTCTCATATTCTTCAATGAAATTCTACTGGCAGTAAGGTTAGCAACGCACCCATTTTCAAATTCTATACGTGCATTGGCGATATCAGGTGAATTGCTGATTACCGAAACGCCGCTTGCATTGACCTGTTTAACTTCAGAATTCACCACGCTCAGAATGGCATCAATGTCATGAATCATTAAATCTAAAACCACTGGAACATCCGTACCTCTTGGATTAAACTCTGCTAATCTATGCGTCTCAATGAACATGGGATTCTTGATTTTGTCCTTCACTGCAAGGAATGCCGGATTAAACCTTTCAACATGACCTACCTGGCCTTTGACGCCATGTTTGGTTTCGAGTTCCAGTAATTTCTCGGCTTCTTCGAGGGTCTTGGTAATAGGCTTTTCAATGAATACATGCTTGCCTTTTTCCATAGACTTTATGGCACAATCGTAGTGTGAAAGGGTAGGGGTAACAATATCAACAACGTCTACTGCATCGATGAGTTCATTTATGTTTTCAAAGCAGGAATAACCAAATTCCGCAGCAACTTTTTGCCCGTTGATCGCATCGGGGTCGTAAAAGCCAATTAAATTATATTTTGAGGATTCATTGAGTAATCGAAGGTGAATTTTTCCCAAATGTCCCGCACCTAAAACGCCAACTTTAAGCATACAAAGTATTTTGTTCAAAAATAAACATAGTTTGGTAGTTAATATAGTTAGAACTTTAAAAGTTTTCGGGATCTTGAACGAGATTTAGATTTCTTATCACAAACTTTATTAACTTCGCTTTTTTGAATTAAACTTTTGTTAAATCCTTTGAAAGATACGCTTAAACATCGCGGAATGCGGAATAAATTGGCTGATGTGTTAATTGCCAAAGGAATAGTTGATGTCAAGGTATTGAATGCTATTCGGAATGTGCCCAGGCATCTTTTTATGGATAGTAGTTTTGAAGGGCACGCCTATCAGGATAAGGCTTTCCCAATTGCCGCGGATCAAACTATTTCACAGCCCTATACAGTGGCCTTTCAAACGGAACTGTTAGCGATTGAACCTGGCCATAAAGTATTGGAAATAGGTACTGGCAGTGGGTACCAGACTGCAATTCTTTTAAAGTTGAAAGCAAAAGTATACACTATTGAAAGGCAGTTGGAACTTTTCAAGAAAACCAATCTGTTTTTTAAAAAAATGGGATATCGTCCCAAGAAGGTGATTTTTGGGGATGGCTATAAGGGCCTTCCGGAAATAGCCCCTTTTGATAGTATTATTGTCACGGCAGGTGCCCCAGAGGTCCCTAAGGCACTTATGTCACAATTAAAAGTAGGGGGTAGATTGGTTATTCCTGTTGGAGCGGAAGAACAGATAATGACCATGTTCATTAGAAAATCAGAAAAGGAATTCGAGAAAAAAGAATTGGGTGCTTTTCGCTTTGTTCCTTTACTCGAGGATAAGAATTAGAGCGACGCTATTTAAAATTTAACCGAATACTATTTATTAAAACTCTTCTTGATCCGGTCCAAGTCGCGTTTGTTATCTCGGTCTTTCATGGTTTCCCTTTTATCATACAGTTTTTTCCCTTTGGCTAGAGCAATGTTCATTTTAGCTAGGCCGCGTTCATTGAGAAATAAATTCAACGGTATTATAGTAAGTCCGCTCGAAGCAACTTCTTTTTGGAGTTTTTTTAATTCCCGTTTGTTCAATAACAACTTCCGTTCTGCTTTGGGCTTGTGATTATAATGGGAAGCATGCGAATACTCATCTATCTGCATGTTGATAATAAAAAGTTCACCACGCTCATTAAATTCGCAGAAACTTTCCGTAATCGAAGCCCTACCTTGTCGAACAGATTTAATTTCGGTACCTGATAATACAATTCCGGCGGTGTATTTATCCAAAATCTCATATTCAAACCGAGCCTTTTTATTCTTAATATTAATGTGGTTCTGCATGGTATTGCAAAAGTAGCAACAATAATTCTATTTACAATTTCTTTAAATTTAATAGTGGGTTATTGTAAAGTTTATAGCACATTTGCGAACTCTATACAAATGAAAAAGATGAATAAGACTTGGATGATGGTTTTGTTAGTCGGATTTTTGTCCTGTAAACAAAATGAAACCGCAAAAATAAATGCGCAGCGGATAGTTGACAAAAGCATCGAGGTTAGTGGGGGAGAGCGTTATACAACCAGAAACATTTCTTTTGATTTCAGGGATAGAAAATATGTTTTGGAGCGCATTGATGGCAAGAGAATCTTAAAACGAATTCAGAAGAACGATACCTTGGAATTGGTCGATATCAAAT
>JABDKZ010000383.1 GCA_013001935.1 Maribacter sp. | reverse complement strand
AACATAAGTACCCATCGTGGGATATGTATTCCCGATTTGTGCCTTGATTCGTGCTATCTCTGAAAGTCCCATCAAACTGTAAACAAGTTGTATTTTTAAATCCTACAATGTTAAAATGAAGACTTTTCATTTCATATGGTTTCATCTTATTTTCCATGTAGCTTTCAGCAAATTTGATGAATTCATCTGTATCGCTAAACTTTTGTTCTTCAAATGTTCTGACACTTATTATTGTCGATGAATTTTTTGATGACTTGTTGAAAGTAATAGAATTACCATCTTTTAAATCAATCGTATATGTTGAATCTGGTATTTCATTCAACACGATACTTTCTATTCGATGAGTTTTTTCGTCTGTTTTAAATTCCTTCTGTTTTTCTGAACTTCTTTTACATCCAACAATCGTAGATAAAAGAAAGACAAATAGAATTAAATTAAAGGCGTTTTTTGTATTCATTTCTTTTATTTATATGAGAGCTAACGGGAGTTTAAGCAATAACACTCAAATTACTATAATCTGATCGTCTGTGGTACCTGATACAACTGAATTTTAATTGACGGCACATAACAGTTATTATGCGCTGTGAAGTCATATAGAACTTCTGAGAGACAAAAAAGCCAAAAATCGTCCGAATTAAGTTCGCGAGACGCTTAATCAACGTATCGTGTCCAAGTATAGAAAGACCTCTCTGAAGGTTATAACATATGGCTGCTAATCGATACTCTGTTTCAACATTTTTACGACCTCGCACCATGACATGGGTCATGCCCCAATGCCTTTTAAATGTACCGAAAGGGTGTTCAACGATAGTTTGTCTTTGGCGATAGTAGTCTTTGTTTTTATTAACCCTGTTGTTATTTCTTTCAACATAATTTTGATGAGAAGGGCGTTCAATATATCGACCATGAATGCTTGAAGTACAGTGATTTCTTACTGGACAATTATTACAATTTGGCGTGGTGTATCGCTTTACATTATATTTTCTTTTTGATCCTCTTCTGAATGTTAAAATATGTTTCATTTGATGTCCTTGAGGACAAATGTAGATGTCATTAAGTCGATCATATGAAAAATCAGATTTGCGGTAACCTTCTTGTTTTTGGTATGTAGGCTCGCGAGGTGAGACATATGGTTTAGCTCCGAGTCTTTCGACATAGGCAATTTCAGCTCCATTATAATAACCGGCATCTGCTAACACATTCATTTTCTTTATGTCAAGTGTTTGTTGTGTTCTCTTAACAGCTTTGCCAAGGTCATTAAGATCATTGACACCTCCCACGAATTGGTCAAGGATAATCTTGTTTTTAGCATCTACAGTGGTCTGAATGTTGTATCCAACTTCAACAATTCCGCGATGTTTGATAACAGCTCTGCTGTCAGGATCTGTTAATGAAACTTGACCGTCATGGCTTTGATCGATTTGTTCTTTAAGTTCTTCAAAGCGATCTTCACGATTAACCAAGTCATCCATCTTGGCATTCAACTCGTCTTTCTTTTCCTTTAATTTCTTTCCTTTTAGCTGCTGTTCAGCGACCTGTTCCTGGTCCAGGTAATCGCCCATTTTCTTGTCCAAATAATCGATATGCCGTTTGATCTTTTTATGGTTAAAGTTATTTTTCAAGCTATTCTGTCCTCTAACCTTTGTGCCATCCACAGCGATAGTTTTACCATCTACAAGTTTCCATTGTTTAAGTAATTTGATGAAATGTCGATTTGCGTTTTCGATGGCCTTTGAATTGTTTGACCTGAAATAATTAATAGTTCTGGGACTTGGTTGCAAGCCCTTCATCAACCACATCACTTCCATGTTGATAGAGCAAGCTTTGGCCAATTTATTTGCAGAACGGATACCATTGCGATATCCGTACATCAGAAGCCTGAACATGTCACGAGGGTGATAGGGGATATTACCCTCCTTATTCAACTTTACATGTTCAAAGCCTAATTCTTCGATTGGCATTGCGTCTACGAAAAGATCAATAATACGTGCGAAGCTGTCATCAGCAACCATTTGATCCAGGCTAATCATCATAATTTGATTCCTGTCTTGACCTTGTTGATAATGCATGAAGTTATAGAATAATTGGTACCCTTTAAGATACGAATACAGGTTCAGATATCAATGAGAAAAGTAAGGTTATTGCGCAGTCTGACGGTTTGGCTAAATGCAGTTGGCGACGAACGGAGCCTATTGACATTTTAGCTTTTGTTGGCGGTAGTTTAAATTATTTTTCTATTAAATAACCTCATCAATTAATTTATCTAAACCCATTAATCTACATGGTATATAACATTAAGGAATGTTGTTTCCCTCGTAAGTCTATCTCACCAATCTCTCTAGGTTTAAACGCATTAGGCAAAGACCCTAATCCAACAAGCAGATTCTTAGAAATCAAAATATTTACACCTAGTTCATTACATTTGGCCTGAATTCGTGCTGCTGTATTCAGTACATCACCTGAATACGCAATGTCTCTCTTTACGACACCTATTTCACCCACCATAACAAAACCGGAGTGCAATCCAGCTTTAAATTCAGGGACAATACCATCATAGTTTTCCCTGTAATAGGAAGCCTTATCCAATAATTGCTGTTGTATATCAAAGAAGCATTGCAGGCAATTAGAATTCAATGTCCCGGCATTCTTTTTCCAACTTATTACTATCTCATCACCCACATACTGATAGATCTCTCCCTTTGATTTCAAAATAGCTGGAGTAGAATCTCTAATGACGTCTTTAAGGAAATTGAAGTATTTGCCTTCCCCTATTTTTTCTGCGATAGTTGTTGCACCGCGAAGGTCTAAAAACATAAAAATGCGCTCTTCCCGTTTCGGATGGAAGTACCTTCCAAGTAAGAAGGACGCGAATACGCCTGGTCCGTATTTATCATTTACCAACAAAGCAATTAGTGTAAATATCACCAACGTAAGCCAGGCCAAATAATTTACAATAAATGAAAGTGAAATTATCTCCGACCAGACCTCTGTCCATGACTGTGAGTGAACAAGTGAATTGTTCGACTGAGTTTCTGGTGAAAATAGATCACTTATTATATGTACCAGAAAGTAAAGAACAGTAAAAGACCAAAAAATATTTAGCAGTGACCAAGTATAGGATTTGGTTCTAAGCCAGTTTTCCCAATAAAATACTATAAGGCTACCCCCAAGGAGGCCTGCAACAAATCCAAGAAATAGAGAGCTCTTTACATAATCAACTGTATTCAAATTTGTTAAATCATAGTTAAAACCGATTAATGTTATATATCCCATTAAAAACTGAAAAAAAGAAAACAGGGTCCAAAACAAAGTGATCCAAATTATTTTTTCAATTTGACTTTTGATCCTGTAATTATGTGATCGAGCTTCCATTTATCAAATTATTTCAAGGTATATAATAACTTCAATGCTTAAACTAAAGTATTATTTACTTGAGTTTAAAAATTAACGAACTAATTTTCTTGATTACCGCCAACGATGATGTGTATGGTTAGTTGCATGGTTAAGCAACTAATTTAGCAAATAAATCACAGATAGAATATTCCGCAGGAATGTTCGTAAGTCGGCAGTGACCTAGCAATTAATTAAACCCGGTGTTGTGCTTTCGTTATTCTTAATGACTTAATCCTTTATTGAATACCTTTGTTCAAGGTAAGTTTTGAATGACCTTAAAGCATCAGCAGCCCGATTGGCAACTATTCCATAAACTTCATAAGTAGACACCAAATTTCTGTTGGACTCTAAAAACT
>JABDKZ010000342.1 GCA_013001935.1 Maribacter sp. | reverse complement strand
GCAAAGCATATTGCCTATAATTGGATTCGAAGAGACATTGGTGGGGATACACAACGAATCAACCATGCAGATATTAAGTTATCAGATGAGACTTTTAAACACATTCTACTACCAGTCTATATTAGTTCATATAAATATAATGGCAAGGAGTTTCATTTTTATATCAATGGGCAAACGGGAACCTTAAGTGGCACAAGACCTTATTCTTTCTGGAAAATATTCTTTTTAGTGCTTTTTATTATTGTGGTTATTGTCCTTATTGCGATTTTTGCACAATGAGGACATTGGTTATAGGCGATATTCATTCTGGGTTTAAAGCACTTGAACAAGTGCTACAAAGAGCTGCTGTTTCTAAAAAAGACAAATTGATTTTTCTTGGAGACTATGTTGACGGATGGAGCCAAGCTGTAGAAACCGTTGATTTTTTAATTGAGCTTGAAAAAACCCATAATTGCATTTATATTCGTGGAAATCATGATGAACTTTGTTCAGACTGGTTGGCAAAAGGTGCGGATAATCCTATGTGGATGCAGCATGGGGGCGCATTAAGTATGGCATCTTATAAAAAGGCCAGTGAGGATACTATTGAGAGGCATATCCAGTTTTTTGAAAGATTGAAGAATTATTATCTGGATGCTGATAATCGGCTGTATCTACATGCTGGTTTCACCAATGTTAAAGGGGTAGAACATGAATATTACCCTAAGCTCTTTTATTGGGACAGGACACTATGGGAATTGGCACTTTCGTTGAATCCATTATTGCAAGAAAAAGATCAAAATTATCCCAAAAGACTGCTTCATTATAAAGAGATTTATATTGGCCATACTCCAGTAACACGTTTAGGTAAAACCACACCACAGAAAGCGGCCAATGTTTGGAACATAGATACGGGAGCGGCATTTATGGGGCCGCTATCGCTAATAGATGTTACCACAAAAGAGGTTTGGCAAAGTGATGGCGTGCATACTTTATATCCTGGTGAAGCGGGCCGAAATTAAATTTTAGCGCAATTTTATCAATAATTAAAGGATATAATAACGTTCTTTGTTAAAAATGAGATTATGGTCACAAAGAATATTAGATTGGAAGTTATGCAGGCCATAGAGCCTAAGGTAAGCGACTATATGGATTCGTTCCTCATTCCTATAGAAGACATTTGGCAGCCTTCCGATTTTCTTCCCGATCCGGAAAGTGACGATTTTTTGAATTCTGTTGAACAATTACGCGAAGAATCGAAAGAATTGGGCTATGATTTTTGGGTAACCATGGTAGCAGATACCATAACAGAGGAAGCTTTGCCGACCTATGAGTCCTGGTTAATGGATGTTGAAGGTGTAAACCAGCATGATGGTAAGAAAAATGGTTGGTCTAATTGGGTACGTGCGTGGACAGCAGAAGAGAATCGCCATGGTGATGTGCTGAATAAATATCTATACCTTTCAGGAAGGGTTAATATGCGCGAAGTTGAAATTACTACCCAACATTTAATTGCTGACGGATTTGATATAGGAACTGACAGGGATCCTTATAAGAACTTTGTCTATACGTCTTTCCAAGAATTGGCGACCAATATTTCACATAAACGTGTTGGCCAAATGGCCAAAAAGAAAGGAAATGCCCTTTTAGGTAAAATGTGTACCATTATTGCCGGTGATGAAATGAGACATCATTTGGCCTATCGCGAATTTGTAAAGAATATTTTTGGTGAAGATCCCTCTGGAATGATGCTCGCATTTGCTGACATGATGAAAAAGAAGATTGTAATGCCGGCTCACTTTTTGCGGGAATCTGGGGAAAGTATAGGTACAGCTTTCGAAAATTTCTCAAACTGCGCACAACGATTAGGGGTTTATACCGCCCAGGATTATATTGATATTCTTAAAAAATTGAATTCCTATTGGGAAGTGGATGCGGTAAGAAACCTTTCGGATGAGGCTCAAAAAGCCAGGGATTATCTTATGAAACTACCCGCTAGATTAGAAAGGATTTCAGAACGTATGTCTTTTCCTCAAGATCAATACCATTTTAAATGGGTTGAGGCCAACGGAAGGATTTAAATTAAAAAAGCCGGTTCAAATTGAACCGGCTTTTTTATCTTCTAAACTATAATTTGCCATGCTTATGCTCATCTTGCCATTTCGCAAGTTCTGCCCATTTACCTTCATAGGCCATTTTAGCTTGCATAGGCCATGAAGCTGGGTCGTGAACTTTATAACGATTTCCACCACCATCCAATACTTTCTGACATTCGGCAACTGAAGTGTCTGAAAGTGCTTTCCAAGTCTTGATACCAGTAGCGCCGAACATTTCGGATATTTTTGGACCTATACCTTCTACGATTTTCAAATCATCTTGTTTTACCATTTTTCCTAAAGCTGCCTTTGCTGCAGCAGCATTAAAAGGTACGCCGGTTTCGGCTGCCGTCAATGAAGATGATGGCGCTGCCTTACTACTTACACCAGCCTTGGCTGTCCCTGCTGATAATTTACCTTTACAGGCATCCAAATCTGTTTGTAATTTGGCGTTTTTATCTTCCAAAAGCTTTAAATCGGCAGAATTATCAATGGTTGTGCTTTTACCTTTTCCTATAAGGTAACCGAAATAAGCACATAGTAAACCAATTATTATCGGAATTAACCAGCACCAAATATTCAAAGTTGAAAAATCCATTTTTATACGTTTTTAGGTTAGTTGTTAAATTTAAAATGATAGTGTTAATAGCCTATTTTTCCAGGGTATATCTTTATATATATCTGAAAGTTCTGCATGCCTTGCTCAGCATACATTGCAATATGTTATGAAAAAGTATACTCCCGCTAGTTTTGTGTTAAGTATACCATGAAGATTCGTTGTTCTTTTTTTCATAGGTAATTTGAGTTTAGTGATTGGAGTACAATGTTT
>JABDKZ010000290.1 GCA_013001935.1 Maribacter sp. | reverse complement strand
ACCGGGGGCCGTTTCAGAGGGGATATAATTTACATTTGCATTCTTAAAATTGAATCCTTCATTTAGCAACCTATTGAAACCGGTCTCTCCGTACCTGTCTTTATATTTGTACAATTGATCAAAACCCATTTGGTCAATTATTACTCCAACCACCAATTTGGGCTTTTGCGAATCTTGGGCCCAACCATTAAAAGCATAACCGATTAAAAAAAGAAGGAATAAAATATTTGATTTGCGCATTACCATATGTATTAGGGTATAATATTTGTTAATTGTCCAGGATAAAAGTAAATAGTTACATTTCAAAAAACTAGCTGCCAAGTTAAAAAGAAGCATCCAGAAAGAACCTTATTGATAGCAATTATTTTTTGTGCTTACCTATCGGTATCTTGCGTGAACCCTGTTCGGTAAGTTTTATATCAAATTTTGGGCCATTTTCTTTTTAAATTCAGAAGGATTTTCATTGGTAACTTTTTTAAAGGTCCTGTTAAAATACGACAGACTTTCAAATCCACATTCAAAGCAGGTTTCACCCACATTTTTTCCCGCTAGCAATAACCGTTTGGCCTGGCTGATTTTATATTGATTCAAGAAACCAACAAACGTATTACCAGTAGCTTTTTTAAAATACCTGCAGAAAGCTTCTTTGCCCAAATTACATTTAGCCGCTATTTCATCGATATTAATTTTTCTATGGTAGTTCTCATCTATAAAGGCATAAATGTGCCGGAGTCTTTCCTGTTCTTTTTTATTGTATTTATTAACAAAGGGTTGTTCGTGAAGCAAATCAAATTCTTTACTTAACGATAAAATCTTAAGAATTTGGATGACTTCCATAAACATATCAAATGAAGAAAGTAAATGGAGTTTTTTCAATCGATCCCCAACAATTCCTTTGGTTTCCCCACTAAAGGCTATGCCATGGGCAGCTCTTTTGAAAAGTTCTATAATTTCTAAGAGTTCAGGGATTTCTCCAAGAACCATATGCTTAAAAAAGGGTTTAATATGCAAGACCTCTTTAGTGTATTCGGTCTGTATGCCATAATCAAAGTTCAAGTGCGGAATGTTCGACCCTATGAAAACCAAATCACTGTCATTATAGGTAGAAATATGGTCACCAACATGTCTGGTGGCACTTGCGCCTTCTATAAAGACCAATTCAAAATCGGGATGAAAATGCCAGTAGAATAAATTATTCAGCCGAGGATTATGTAAAAGCCGAAAAGGGCTTCTACTGTTTGATTTAAACGTTTCTAACTGAATTTTCATTTCTAAATTTAACTAAATTGCACTTATTATGTCAAAAATAAGATAAAAAAATCAATATAGTTCAAATAATGGTCAATATTGCGGTTGAGTTGCTATAAGCTGATCCTTAGTTTTACCTTGTCAATTCAACTAGATAAATAAATCATGGAAAAAGTCAACACAAAATTAGAGATGGCCAATAAGGCCCATGAAGAAATTCCCGGAAATCCTTCAACGGCTACAAGTAGTAAAATAAACTTGAATGATCGTTCGAATGAAAAACCCTTGCGGGTTATGAGTGAAGAAGATTGGGCGTTTTGGATACATAATGGCTATATCGTTATAAAAAATGCGGTTCCAAAAGAGCAGGCACGGGCTACTGCCGATTTTCTTTGGGAGTTTGAAGAAAAAGACCCAAATAATCCAGAATCCTGGTATGCTCCACCAAGGGCCGAAATGAAAATGAAAGAGCTTACGGGTACGGGAATGGTCGAGGTATACAATAACCAGTATTTATGGAACAATAGACAAATGCAGCGTGTTTATGACGCATTTGCGGATGTTTGGGGTACCGAAAAACTTTGGGTAACGATTGATCGTGCCAATCTGAATTTTCCGAATAGACCAGGCCATGAACAAAAAGGTTTTGTTCATTGGGATTATGACCCAGAGACAAGGCCACAAAATGTGCAGGGCGTATTGGCCCTGGCCGACCAGACTGATGAAAATATGGGAGGATTTCAATGCATTCCATGGCTTTATAGAAATTATGATTCTTGGAAATTGTCACAGCCGGAAGACCGCGATCGTTTTCAACCCGACATTTCTGGTTTAGAGGATAAAATTGTAAAAGTAAAATTAGAAGCTGGGGATTTGCTCATCTTCAATAGTACCGAACCCCACGGAATTAGACCAAATAAATCTAAGGACAAGGTACGGATTGCACAATACATTTCAATGATGCCGGCTGAAGAGGAAAATGAGGCGCTAAGGCAATGGCGCATAAATTCTTGGAAAAATAGAATTGCCCCTGAAGGCTACGCTTTCCCCGGAGATCCAAGAAATTGGGAACAAGAAAAATACGAAACTGCCAAATTATCACCACTTGGGGAAAAATTGTTGGGCTTAAAGCCTTGGTAAGTTGTCAAATTCCTAATAATTAGCTGTTTTAAGGTCAAACCAACTTTAAATACTATTTTTGCGCCCTTAAATTCCTAGGTGTGAAGAAGTATTTGAATATATTCGATTTTAAGCAGAAAGTAGATTATAAAACAGAGATTTTATCGGGACTAACCGTTGCCTTGGCTTTGGTGCCAGAAGCCATCGCGTTTGCCCTGATTCCAGGTTTTTCTCCTTTGACGGGTCTTTACGCCGCCTTTGTATTGGCATTGATCACTTCTATTTTTGGAGGTAGACCAGGAATGATATCAGGAGCTACAGGTGCTGTAGCCGTTATTTTTGTCGGATTGATTTTGGAACTGAAGAATACCTTTCCTGGTATTGAACCGGAGACTATTTTACACTATGTTTTTGCTACGGTTATCATCGCTGGGCTTATGCAAATGGCTGCTGGATTTTTGCGGTTGGGTAAGTTCATTCGTTTGGTACCACACCCCGTTATGTTCGGCTTTGTAAATGGACTAGCTATTATCATTTTTATGGCCCAGTTTCCAAATTTTTACCAAAAGGGTACCGATCAACTCTTGACAGGGGCATCTTTTTATACTATGCTAGGGCTAACCTTGTTGACCATGCTTATCATATGGGGATTCCCAAAATTGACAAAAGCTATTCCATCTTCGTTATTGGCTATAGTTGTAGTATCTGCAATTGTTTTAGGTTTTGGGGTTGATACCCTTACCGTAGCAGATACTATGAAAGAAGGTCAAACGATTCAAGGGGGCTTTCCGCCACTTTCAATTCCAGAAATTCCATTCACATGGGAAACATTGAAAATCATTTTACCTTTTTCGGTCATTGTGGCGGTCGTAGGATTAACTGAAAGTTTACTCACGCTCAACATCATCGATGAGATAACCGATACCCGAGGTAGTGGTAATAAAGAATGTGTTGCCCAAGGAACGGCCAATATTCTTTCTGGTTTTTTCTCTGGAATGGGAGGTTGTGCCATGATCGGTCAAAGTTTGATTAACACTTCTTCAGGGGCACGGGCCCGATTGTCCGGAATAACTGCAGCGATTATGCTATTGGTATTCATTATGTTTGGGTCTAACTTGATTGAGCGTTTACCCATGGCCGCTTTGGTTGGTCTAATGTTCATGGTCGCCATTGGTACCTTTGAATGGGCCAGTTTTAAAACCTTCCGTAAAATGCCGAACTCAGATGTCATCGTCATGGTCTTGGTCACCTTGATCACCGCCATAACCCACAACTTGGCTATTGCGGTATTATTCGGTGTTATTATTTCTGCATTGGCCTACTCCTGGGAGAATGCAAAACGTATTCGAGCAAGGAAATATGTGGATGACGATGGGGTAAAGCATTATGAAATTTATGGGCCACTGTTCTTTGGATCTACCACCTTGTTTGGTGAAAAGTTCGATATTCAAAATGACCCAAAGGAAGTAATCATTGATTTTCAAGAAAGTAGGGTTGCCGATATGTCTGGCATTGAAGCCTTGAATAAGATTACCGAGCGCTATGCCAAGGCCGGAAAGAAGGTACACTTAAAACATTTAAGTAAGGACTGTATTCGTCTTTTAAAAAATGCCAATGACATTATTGATGTAAATGTATTGGAAGACCCAACGTATAAAGTGGTACTTGACAAATTTTAATCGAGATTTTCTAAAAGTTAATACCTCATTTTGTTATTTGATTGCTCTTTCTATAACTATTTCTGTTAGCAGATCAAGAGATGCATCTGAGAAAAATTCACTTTAACCTCAACGGTTATATAAAGGTCAATACATATCCGAACAAAGCACCTGCAAGAACGATAAACGCACTATTCAATTTTTTAAAATAAAAAACCGTAATCAAACTGGTAACGGCAATCAGTATCGTTCGCCAATCGGTTAAGGTGTCTTTCCCCATTTGAATACATACTGCCAATATCAGCGCAACTGCAGCCACATTGACGGCGTCTAATAGGGCTCCTACAATATTTGATTTACGCATTTTTGGAATCAGGGGATTCAAGATCAGAACAAATAAGAAAGAAGGAAGAAAAATTCCAATGGTAGCCGCCATTGCTCCTGCAATGCCGTTCATTTGCCAGCCGATGAAAGTTGCCGTAGATAAGACGGGCCCCGGTGTCATTTGACCAACGGCCACTGCATCAATCAAGGCTTGTCTTGTTAACCAACCATGGGCCACCAATTCTGAATCTAGAAATGCAAATAAGACATAACCACTACCGTATAGAATAGCACCCACCTTTAAAAAGGTCAAAAATATTTTAAGGGTTCCTATTTTTAAAGGGTCGCTTAACTGAAACAGCACAAGCGGCAAATAACTTTTAAGCGTATTCGTGTTTTTCTTAATGAGATAGACGGTAAGACCTAGAAGCCCGCAGCCGAAAAGCGCTATAATTTCATTTAAACCCAACAAACAAGCCACCAAGGTGATACTACCCAAGATAACCAATTCACTGCTTTTAATAGCCTTTTTGCCTAGGCGATATGCTGCCATTAAAATAATGGAAATCACAGCAGGTTTAATACCATAAATAAAGGGTTCTACCTCCGGTAATTGGCCATACTGGAGGTACAAAAAGGCAAAAACCGAGGTAATGACCACGGCCGGAAATATAAAACAGAAGCCTGCCACAAAAAGCCCTTTCCAGCCTCCCCGTTCATACCCACAATGCATTGTCATTTCGGTGGAATTAGGTCCCGGAATTAGATTTGTTGCACCAATAAGATCTAAAAAATGTTCTTGGGTCATCCATTTTCTTTTGGTTACAACTTCGTCCTCCATCATAGCGATGTGGGCCGCGG
>JABDKZ010000335.1 GCA_013001935.1 Maribacter sp. | reverse complement strand
GCTGATGGCAACTGGGGAATTATTCGATATTTTACCCGCTATTTTCTCGCAAAGCCGTAATAATTCATCTTGGGGAACGACATGGTTGACCAGACCATAACCCAAGGCCTGTTCTGCGTTGATCATTCCTGCGGTCATAATCATTTCCATTGCCCTGCCCTTACCTACCAGTTGAGGTAAACGCTGTGTACCCCCATAGCCCGGAATAACGCCCAAAGACACTTCGGGCAAGCCCATTTTTGCATTGTCGCTTGCCACCCTAAAATGGCAGGCCATGGCCAGCTCTAGCCCTCCTCCCAGGGCAAAACCATTTACAGCCGCAATTACTGGGGTACCTAAGTTTTCAATATAGTCAAAAAGTAAATCTTGGCCTTTTGCCGCTAATTTTTTTCCCTCTTTAACAGAGAAATTGGCAAATTCTGAAATATCGGCCCCGGCGACAAAAGCCTTTTCTCCGCTGCCTGTAATAATTATTGCCAATACTTTTCTGTTCTTTTCCAACTTTGAGAATGCCCGGTGCAATTCTTTAATCGTATCCCTATTAAGTGCGTTGAGTTTATTAGGACGGTTTATGGTTATGATGGCGATAGTACTTTCTATTTCCACCAAAATGTTTTTATAGTTCATTTGGTTTAATTATTAGTTGGTTGCTCCCTAGGAAAAATTACGGTAAAAACAGTACCCTTACCCGGTTGGGATGTAAAATCAATACTTCCATTATACGTTTCAACAATATTCTTGACCATTCCCAATCCCAGTCCCATGCCACTGGTTTTGGTCGTGAATTTTGGTTCAAAAATCTTATCGATAAAATCATCAGTAATCCCTATACCGTTATCTGCCACGGATATCTTTACCTTGTCGCCCTCTGAGGCTACAGAAACTAAAATCCTTGGTGAAGCTACATCTGGAACTGCTTGGATCGCATTTTTGACCAAATTCGTGATTACCCGAATAAGTTGGGTCCTATCTAATTTAGCGATAATCTCTTCTTCATCAGAAATGAAATGTATATATGGCTCGTTAAAAATGTCCAAAGCCAAGCGAACGATGTCAACCACATTTAAGGTCTCATTTTGTTGGGCAGGCATTTTTGCAAAATTAGAAAAGGCTGAAGCAATGCTGCTCATGGTATCTATTTGCTGGATTAAGGTTTTGGAATATTCCAAGACCTTATTCTTGATGTTGGGATCATCTGGATTGAATTTACGTTCAAAACTCTGTACACTCAAACGCATTGGTGTCAATGGATTTTTAATTTCGTGAGCTACTTGTTTCGCCATTTCGCGCCAAGCTTGCTCCCGCTCACTGCGTGCCAACTTTGCGGCACTCTTTTCCAATTCATCAATCATGGCGTTATACGCTTTCACCAATTTCCCAATCTCTGAACTGGTATCTTCAACGAATATTTTTTTATTGCGTTTTGTCAAATCGGTTTTAGCCATCATCTCAGTCACAGAATCAAGGGAGCGGGTAATATATTTTGAAATAAAATAGGCAAGACCAATGGCAATGAGTAACATAAGTAAGTACACTAATCCTAAACGTGTCAAGAACTCCCGAAGTTCCATATCATTAAAGGTAGGGTCTTCATAGTACGGTAAATTCAAGATACCAATGGGCTTAAACTTATTGTCATTTATAAAGGTGTATGATGCCTGGTACCTGTCTCCTGCAGCAGAGTTCTCCTCAATATATCTTTTATTAGGGCTTGCTCCCAGTCTATTTAGAACCTCCGAGTCTAAGCAGTTAGAAATGGAATCTTTTTCGAAATTGGGACTGGAACTCTTTTTTAACTCCCCTTCAAGATCGTAAATATTGAAATTAACATTCTGAACATCAGCTATTTGATAAATTTGATCCTTGAATATCAAGCTTAGATTTTCAGTATTTACAGGATAGGTGGTTTCCTGAAGCACATAACTGATACTCTGTTTTATTTGGGCTTCTTTACGCTCTAAACGTTCCTCATGGTAATCTTTAGTCTGTTCGCGATATTGGTATACCGTAATCCCTGCAATTAATACCGAGGCAATTAACACCAACAATATCATTGAGGCAAAAATTCTTGAACTAAGGGATAATTTTCTAAACAAGTAAGGTGAATTTGATGTTAAAGATAGCAAATATCAAGCCACAGAAATTCTTTACGCATTCGGATTCTTATCCTGAATTCGTTTATATAATCGTATCCCCAACATCAGCAGGATTCCAAGAACAAAAATACCCAGAAGGCCAAAAATCCAATTAAAAGCATTTTTGAGGATTACTAAAAATACTACTGCAAATAAAATCAAAGTAGCCCCTTCATTCCAAATGCGCATAAACCTTGAGGTATAATTTACTTCATCGCGCTGTAGTTGCTTATAAATCTGATGACTCTTTAAATGATACAGAAATAACAATACAACAAAAGCCAATTTAACATGCATCCATGGTTCTTGTAACCATATAGGTTGTACGAGCAATAACCAAATCCCGAACACACTACACAAAATAGCCGATGGCCATGTGATAATATTCCATAAACGTTTGGTCATCAACTTAAGCTGCCTGCCTAAAATCTCCTTCTCGGGCGAAGGTTTTTCAGATGCCTCAATATGATAAATGAACAATCGGGGAATATAAAATAGGCCTGCAAACCAAGTGACCATAAAAATTAGGTGCAATGC
>JABDKZ010000321.1 GCA_013001935.1 Maribacter sp. | reverse complement strand
GGTACGTACCATGCAAAAGCACTGGATAAGATCGGCTCATTATATTACTCCGAAGAAAATTACGACGACTATTATTATGGTAAAGGATCTACATTACCTGATGTTAATGGCAGTATCGGTATTTTGTATGAACAAGGCAGTTCCAGAGGGCATATTCAAGAAACAGAAAACGGGCTATTGACATTTCCCTTCACCATCCGCAATCAATTCACGACGGCTTTATCGACCGTTGAAGCAGCAAAGAATATGCGTGTGAAAATTCTTAACTATCAACGACAGTTTTATACGGATGTACGATCTGAGGCCGTGAAGAGTAAAACAAAATCAATAGTTTTCGGTGATCGAAAGGATGCTGCCAAAGCTTGGCATTTGGCTGAAATTTTAAATCGACATAAGATTAGATTCCATGAATTGACTAACGATGTAACCATTGGCGGTAAGAGCTTTACCAAAGGTAATAGCTATGCAGTACCAATGAATCAAAAGAACCATCGCTTAATAAAGGCCATGTTTGAAAAGCGCACTACGTTCTCAGATAGCCTTTTTTATGATATATCGGCTTGGACTTTCCCTTTGGCTTTCAATCTGGATTATTCCGAACAGAGTTCCATGGCAAATGTAGGTTCAGAAATTACGGATTTCAGAGCATTATCCGGGAGTGTAACAGGAAAGAGCACCTATGCCTATTTATTTGAATGGCACGAATATTATACCCCGAAAGCGCTTAATAGCATAGTGCAGAAAGGATTAAGGGCCAAAGTAGCCAAATCGCCTTTCAGCCTAGAGGGAAAGCAATATGATTATGGCACAATTATGGTGCCAGTCCAGAATCAAGATCTTGATGCAGAGGAATTACATGAATTCTTAAAAGAGGTAGCTAGTGAAAGTAGACTTCAAATTACCGCAGTAGGAACGGGTCTTACAAAAGGAATTGATTTGGGAAGCAATGACTTTGACCCTATAAAAAAACAGAAAGTTGCCATTCTTGTCGGTAGTGGGATACGTTCCTATGATGCTGGTGAGATTTGGCATTTGTTCGATACTCGTTACGATATGCAATTAACAAAATTGGATATGGCTTATTTAAGCAGTGTAGATTTGAGCAAATACACAGATTTGATTATACCTAGTACAAATTCCCGGGGTGGTGGCTTAGCAAAAAAATATGCAGAAAAAATAAAAGAATGGGTCAAAGATGGAGGCACTTTAATTGCTTACCGCAATGCTTCGGAATGGCTGAACAAGAATGAAGTCATAGAATTAAAATTTAGGAAAGACACCTTGATTGCCAAAAATATATCGTTTGCGGCAAAAGGCGATTTCAGTGGTGCACAAGTTACCGGAGGAGCCATTTTTGAAGCAAAATTAGACCGATCACATCCTATTAACTATGGTTATAAGAATACTAAATTAGCCTTGTTCCGAAACACTAATGTATATATAGAACCTAACAAGAATAGTTATAACAATCCAATACAGTATACCAATAGTCCTTTATTGAGTGGTTACATTTCAGAGGAAAATTTAGAACTTATGAAAGGCTCTGTTCCTTTTCAAGTAAAAAAAGTTGGTAAAGGTCGGGTCATTGTTTTTACGGACAACACCAACTTTAGAGCCTTCTGGTATGGCACAAACAAGTTGCTAATGAACGCAATATTCTTTGGGAAGATGATGTAAGTTATCTGACCTTTACATAAATAAAGTTGAAGAGTATATGGGCCAAGAATATAGTAATCGCTATTTCTTGGCCCAAAGTATACCTAAAGATCAAATAAAGGGCCAAATAGTATATAGGGAATAGGACTAAACCCAACAAAAATCGTAATGTCGTCCTGAATTCAATATCCATCCCAATAGATTTGACCTTTTTATTCCAAAGGAGTAATACCGGGAAATTAATCAAGGTAAAAATCGTCTTATTCAATACGGAATACCATGGGGTTTTCCTTTTTTTAGGTGTTGATGGCATATTGGGGTCTATGCCCTGAATGACGCTATTCACCAAATCGGGCTCTAGATAATCAACTTTTTTATTATTTAATTGAATCAAAACAGTATCATAGGTCTCTTCATCCGGAATATGGGTTGTAAGTGCTTTTAACCTATCATAAATCTCATTCTTTAGGCTACTTTCTGTTTTTGTCAAATCACTGGAATCATAATAATCTTGTACTGCGAAATCCTTTCCTATATACATC
Source organism: Maribacter sp. (assembly GCA_013001935.1). Lineage (GTDB taxonomy): Bacteria > Bacteroidota > Bacteroidia > Flavobacteriales > Flavobacteriaceae > Maribacter_A. The sequence goes on along the minus strand of JABDKZ010000321.1, from coordinate 4,032 downwards.
GAAACGCTATCGGGAAAACCTTCAGCTTCTAAATAGTTCAATCCTACAGGCAGAATACGAATGTCCAAATTTGGATCCGTATCCAATGCAGCGAAGATCATTCGTACAAATCCTTTCCGCATAGGCCACCTAACTCTTCTTTGTATGCCATGGTTGCCTTCGGGAAATAGCATTACCGTCTCGCCCTGCACCAATAAATCACCGCACTTTTTAAAGATGGCAGGGTTGTTCTTCAAAGTATCTCTCCCATCCCTAAACCTGTAAATAGGTATCATTTGCAAATAGTGCAAAAACTTGCTTGCCAGTTGATTTTTAAACAAATCGGAACGAGCTAAAAAATGAGGCTTTACTCCAGAATTAATCGCAATCATTAAAGGATCCATTAACGCATTTTGATGATTGGCCAATATCATTATAGGCTTCTTCTTAGGAATGTTCTCCTTGCCAACAACCTTCATTCTTGTATAATAAAAGAAGAGCCCGGTTCTAATCCATAGCTTTACAATATTATATCCTATTTTCATGAGGCCAATTCTTCTTTCTTAATAGGTCTATAGCCCCAAATGCCGGAAAGAATTAATCCGGATACCAAATGCCATATTCCCCAAAAAGCTGCCAGCAGTGCCATACCGCCCAACCCTTCAAAAAAGGTGAATATCAGTAATAGTCCTAAGCCAGAATTTTGAATTCCTGTTTCAATAGTGATAGATCGCACATCTTTCTTTGCAAGACCCATGACTTTTGCAATTGAAAAACCGGTCGTAAAAGCAAGAAGGTTATGAATAATGACAATCCAAAAAACATAGAATATATAATCCATAAAAATCTCCCTATTGTTGTAAAGTGCGAGGAATATTAGGGAAATAAAGAAAAGCAAAGAGCCCAATTTTAAGATTTTGGCCAATTTTTTAGCGATTGCTGGCTTTGCATGATTTACCCACATTCCCAAAACCAATGGTAGGGCAAGCAATAGTGACACCAATTTAACCATTTCAAAAGGCGATATCGCAATATCCCTTAAAATAGTGGCTGTTGGACCATACATAGAACCCCAAAATTGTAGATTAAGTGGTGTCATAAAAACCGCCAATAAGGTTGCCACAGCGGTTAGACTAACTGACAATGCAGCGTTTCCTTTAGCCAAATGCGTAATGAAATTAGAAATATTACCTCCGGGACAGGCAGCCACCATGAACATTCCCAAGGCGATGCTTGGAATTGGCTCTGTGAACCACACCAACAAAAATGTGATAGCTGGCAAAAGTAAGAACTGACTAAACACCCCGGTAAAAATAGGCTTTGGCTTTTGTATTAACCGTTTAAAATCATTTATCGAAATCTCGAGTGCAATACCGAACATGACCAATGCCAAAGCAATATTCATAATCCATAAAGCCTGGCTATTGAAGTTAATATGAACATTATCAAGTATTGTATCAGTCAAATGGTCAGGATATTTTTAGTACGTTAGGAACAGAAAAATCAGGCTTTAATAATACAACATCTTTTCCTTCTACGGCACCCAAGATAAGACTTTCGCTTATAAAATTCGCAATTTGCTTTTTTGGAAAATCTACAACAATGATCACTTGCTTACCAAAAAGGTCTTCCTTCGCGTACAAAGTGGTAAGCTGTGCTGAAGACTTTTTAATCCTTAAATCACTCCTAAGATCAATTCTGACCTGATATGCGGGATCAAGTACCTCTGGGAAACCTGTCACGCCCATTATTGAACCTACCCACATATGGATCTTTGAAAAATCTTCCCACCTTATGGTCCTGTTCATAATATCAGGTTAACATACTTAACCGCATAAAGCTTAACTTAAAAATAGCCATTTGGAATACAAAGAATCGATGAATTACTTTTAACTTTAACTAAATTAAATTGTATGCTATGGCAAATACGGCAAGTAACATGTTACCGTTAGGCACTAAGGCACCTTCATTTGAGTTAATGGATACCGTTACCCACAAAAAGTTATCACTAAATACTATGAAAGGTGAGTTGGGCACGGTCATTATGTTCATTTGTAACCATTGCCCATTCGTAATTCACATTAACCCTGAAATCGCAAAAATGGCTAAGGAGTATAAAGTACAAGGAATTGCATTTATTGCCATTTCTAGTAATGACATAGTGAATTATCCTCAAGACGCGCCACATTTAATGAAGCAAACAGCTTTTGAAGCCGATTACACGTTTCCGTACCTGTTTGATGAAACACAAGAAATAGCAAAGGCCTTTGATGCTGCGTGCACTCCGGATTTTTATATTTTCGATAGCAGTCTGGCCCTTGTTTATAGGGGACAATTGGACGATTCTCGACCTGGTAATGGAATTCCAGTTACAGGAAAAGATGTAAGAAATGCTATTGAAGCCTTACTTCAAGGCAAAGAAATCAACCCAATTCAAAAACCAAGTATCGGTTGTAATATTAAATGGGTTACCCCTTGAATTAAAAGATAGTTCTTATGCAGATTAATAAAAATCAAGCATTGGCCCAGCTCTCCTTGAATAGATCACCGTTCAATACCCTTTTTGAACATGGCACCCTAAGCGTTGAAATATACAAACCAGAGGAAGTTGATCTACAACAACCACATGAAAAGGACGAGGTATATATAATCATTGCAGGAAGTGGGGAATTCTTAAACGATGGTCAACGTACGACATTCGAACAAGGTGATTTCTTATTTGTACCTGCCGGCATAGAACACCGATTTGAAAATTTTTCCGCGGACTTTTCAACCTGGGTCATTTTTTATGGTCCCGATGGCGGTGAAAAGGCATTATAATAAATCTACGTCAACTTATTCACCATCCTCTGCGCTTAAGCAACCCTTGGATATGGGCACAATGATGTTGACTATGCCAAGCATATCTTCCAATGTTTTCTTTTACGGTTACCCTGGTATTGCCATCGGGGTGAATATATGATTTCTCTAATTCTCCGGAAGATAATCCACGCAATAAAAAAACCATTTTGGCATGTAAGGCCTTTAAGTAAGCCAATGAAATTTCAATAGGTGCTGTTTTTGCATCAAATAAGCTGCTCCAAGCCTTTTCCTCGTACGCCTTGATCACAGGTTCTTCCTCGGTCAATGCCCATTTGAATCGGGTATAGCTATGATGATGACTATCGGCTATATGATGTACCAATTGCCTCACGGTCCACCCCCCAGGGCGATACGGTGTTTCTAATTGTTCATCGGATAAGTGCTTTACCAAATTCTCCAAAATTGCGGGCAACTCCTCTAAAATGTGAATCCATTTAGAGACCACCTCTTTGGTTACATGAGCGGGATAGCTAAAGTGGCCTATTGGATATTGCAATTTTTTAATATCGATGTTTTCCATAGGCTAAAAATAGAAAATTTAATACAGTTTTAACCTTCCACTTTTAGGGTACAATCGCACAAAGAACTAATTTTATATGATAACTGATTAGCAATTTAAAAATACAGAAATGGCAACAATTAGATTGGGTGATATAGCACCGGATTTTACGGCAGACAGTTCAATGGGTAGTATTAATTTATATGATTATTTAGGCGATAGTTGGGGGATTCTTTTTTCACATCCTGCAGATTTTACACCGGTTTGTACTACAGAACTAGGTACAGCGGCTAAATTCAAGGATGAATTTGACAAACGTAATGTAAAAATGCTGGCATTGAGCGTAGATGGCTCTGATTCACATAGGGAGTGGATAAAAGATATCAACGAAGTACAGCATACAACGGTGAACTTTCCAATAATTGCGGATGAGGAAAGGAAAGTTTCAGATTTATATGATATGATCCATCCGAAGGCCGATAACAATTTCACGGTACGTTCAGTGTTCATTATTGCTCCTGATAAGACCGTAAAACTAACACTTACTTATCCTGCCTCAACCGGTCGTAATTTTTATGAGTTATTACGGGTTGTAGATTCTTTGCAGTTAACAGCTTATCACAAGGTTGCCACTCCTGCAAATTGGGAACACGGACAAGATGTCGTTGTGAGCCCCACCATCCCTACAAATG